>CAIYOE010000001.1 GCA_903927775.1 uncultured Micrococcales bacterium
GACCAATCGATCCAAACCGCAAAATCAAGGTGGTTGGTGCTCGCGAAAATAACCTCAAAAACATCGATGTGGAATTCCCGCTGGGAACATTGACCGCCGTGACCGGTGTGTCCGGGTCGGGTAAATCATCGCTGGTCAACGACGTGCTTTACGAGGTGCTTGCGAACAAACTCAACGGAGCAAAGGGTGTGGCCGGAAGGCACACTCGCATCGAGGGCATCGAGCAGCTGGATAAGGTGGTCCACGTTGACCAAAACCCTATCGGTCGCACTCCAAGATCCAACCCCGCTACCTACACCGGAGTTTTCGACCACATCCGTAAGTTGTTTGCAGACACCCAGGAGAGCAAGGCACGCGGTTACCAACAGGGTCGTTTCAGCTTCAACGTCAAGGGCGGCCGCTGCGAGGCCTGCTCTGGCGATGGCACGCTGAAGATCGAAATGAACTTTTTGCCAGATGTTTATGTTGCCTGCGAAGTTTGCCACGGTGCTCGGTACAACCGCGAAACCCTGCAGGTGCTCTACAAGGGCAAGAACATCGCAGAGGTTCTAGAGATGCCGATTGCCGAGGCAGCGGAGTTCTTTGCCCCAATCAGCAGCATCGCTCGGTTCTTGGTCACCCTGGTCGAGGTCGGGCTCGGTTACGTGCGACTGGGCCAAAGCGCCACCACACTCAGCGGTGGCGAAGCGCAGCGTGTGAAACTGGCCACCGAACTACAGCGCAGAAGCTACGGCCGCAGCATTTACGTTCTAGACGAACCGACCACCGGCTTGCACTTCGAAGACGTTCGTAAGCTTCTGTTGGTACTGAACGGGCTGGTCGACAAGGGCAACACCGTATTGGTGATTGAACACAACCTGGATGTAATCAAGTGCGCCGACTGGGTAATCGACATCGGCCCGGAGGGTGGCAGCCGAGGCGGAATGGTCATCGCCGAGGGAACACCCGAGACGGTTGCTGCCAACCCAAAGAGCTACACCGGTTCGTTCCTAAAGGAACTGCTGGCTAACTAGCCAACGATTAGCAAATGGCGCAAGAAGTCCACTTTCGGCCCAAGACCTCCGAGATCCCAACTAACCCTGGGGTCTATCGGTTCTTAGATGCCGGGGGCAGAGTTCTCTACGTTGGCAAAGCCAAAAACCTTAGGGCGCGACTAACCAACTACTTTGGTCCGCTTGACAGCCTGCACGAACGAACCCGTCGCATGGTTACCTCGGCAGCCGACGTGAAGTGGGTGATTGTCGACACCGAGTTCGAGGCGCTACAGCTCGAGTTCATGTGGATCAAGCAGTTCGATCCGCCGTTCAACGTGCGCTTCAAGGACGATAAGAGTTACCCATACCTAGCTGTTACCCTGGGCGATGCCTACCCGCGAGCCATGATCACCCGAAACCGCGAGCTCAAGGGTGTCAAGTATTTTGGCCCTTACACGCAGGCCTGGGCGGTTCGCGAGACCCTAGACACCCTGCTCAAGGTCTATCCCGTGCGCTCCTGCAGCAAGGGTGTTTACGACCGAGCACAGCGCAGCGGTCGTGCCTGCCTACTTGGCGACATCGGTAAGTGTGCCGCTCCCTGTGTTGGCCGCGTGACCAGCGATGAGCACCGCGAAATAGCTAGACAGTTCGTTGAGTTCATGGGCGGAAACGACACCAAAATGGTCTCGGAGCTTCGAAAGCGAATGCTAGATGCCAGCGACAACCAGCAGTACGAACTGGCGGCCAGTCTAAGAGACGACGTAGCTGCACTAGAGGTGGTTTTGGCCAAGAGCACCGTGGTCTTCACCGACCAAACCGACGCGGACCTGTTTGCAATTGCCCACGACGATCTGGCAGCCGCAGTTTCGCAGTTCATTGTGCGCGGCGGGCGCATCCGTGGTGTGCGCGGTTGGGTGGTAGACAAAGAGCTCGAGCGCGATCTGGGCGAACTAGTTGAATACGTGCTGCAAAACGTTTATGAGAGCCCAGCCGGTGCGGAGCCCATCGAGGTCCCTAAAGAGATATTGGTTCCAGAGCTACCCGAGGACTCAAAGGAACTGGCCCGTTGGTTGGGCAACCTCCGAGGTTCAAAGGTTGACCTTAGGGTTCCGCAGCGCGGCGATAAGGCGGCTCTGGCAAAGACCGCCTTGACCAACGCCAAGCACTCGCTAATGCTTTACAAAACCCGTCGAACCGCCGACTTTACGGCTCGCGCCGATGCTCTTGCTGCGATTCAACGCGCCTTAAACCTACCGGAGGCGCCACTGCGCATCGAGTGTTTCGATATCTCTCACCTGAGTGGAACCAACGTGGTGGCATCGATGGTGGTTTTCGAAGACGGGTTGCCTAAAAAGGACCAGTACCGTCACTTTGGAATCGAAGAAACCACCGACGACACCGACAGTATTTACCAGGTGCTAATGCGTCGCTTGAAGTACCTCAAAGAACCCGAGAAACCAGTGGCCGGCGAGGCACCAACGCGTTTTGCCTACCGACCGAACCTGCTGATTGTCGATGGCGGTCAGCCTCAGGTGAACGCTGCGGCTCGAGCCCTGAAAGACAGCGGAGTAACCGACCTAGCCGTGGTGGGAATCGCCAAGCGCCTTGAGGAACTGTGGCTGCCGAACGATCCATTCCCGGTGATTTTGCCTCGAGGCGCCGATGAACTCTTCCTGGTGCAAAGGCTTCGCGATGAAGCCCACCGCTTTGCGATTTCACACCAGCGCAAAAAGCGCAGCGGTAGCATCGCCAGCCAATTGAGCGAAATTCCGGGATTGGGCGAGAAGCGCGTTAATGCGCTGCTAAAGCGCTTTGGTTCGCCAAAGCGACTAAAGGTTGCAACAGCCGAAGAGATAGGCGACGTAGCCGGAATAGGTCCAATTCTTGCGCAGCAAATCGTGGAGGCAATCGGGGAGTAGCGCTGGCTTTTCTGCCTAGCGAAGTTTTTGATTCATCGGCGTGTCGCACGAGGTAGACTTCATCCAGAACCGATGGAGGGGCATTGAACCGCAAACCTGAACTACTGATTGTCACCGGAATGTCCGGTGCCGGTAGAAGCACGGTTGGCAATGCACTCGAGGACCTTGGTTGGTACGTAGTAGACAACCTGCCACCTCAACTTTTAGGCAACATAGCCGACCTGTTTTCACTATCCAAAGCACCGATGCCTCGAATCGCGGTGGTCATCGATGTTCGCGGACGCGAATTCTTTGATGAACTTGCGGAAAGCGTTCTTGCGGTTCGAAACCGCGATGTCAACGTTCGAGTCCTTTTCCTAGAGGCGAACGACGCCACGCTAGTCAAGCGGTTCGAAAACGTCCGACGCCCGCACCCACTGCAGGGTAACGGCACGATACTCGATGGCATCGCGGCAGAAAGAAGTGCGCTTCTAAGCACCCGAGAAACCGCAGATGTGATCATGGACACCAGCGAGCTGAACATTCATCAGTTGAGTAGGCGAGTGGCCGACGGCTTCAGCCTGGAACACTCCAGCAAATTGCAGGTAACCGTGATGAGCTTTGGGTTCAAATACGGTTTGCCGAGCGATGCCGATATGGTGGCCGACGCCAGGTTCATCCCGAACCCGTTTTGGATCGAAGAACTTAGGCCATTCAATGGCAAAGACCAGCCGGTTTCAGATTACGTTCTAAGTCAAAATGGAGTTCAAGATTTCGTGGCAGGATATGTGTCGGCCCTCAAGCCGGTTCTTAGGGGTTATCTGCAGGAAAACAAGCGCTACGCAACAATCGCAATCGGCTGCACCGGTGGAAAACACCGTTCAGTAGCGCTAGCAAGGCAAATCGCAGAGCAACTGGGCGAACTAGAAGACGTTATGGTCAGCGTGAAGCATCGCGACCTAGGTAGGGAATAGACATGGCACTAACCGCAGAGGTCAAAGACGAGCTCGCACGCCTAACCATCGCCAAAAGCAACGTGCGAGTTGCCGAGCTTTCGGCCATTCTTCGTTTCGCAGGTGGGCTTCACCTTGTTGCTGGCAAAATCGCCATCGAGGTTGAGGTGGACACGGCGGCGCTAGCGCGACGCGTAAAGAAGGAACTGGTCGAGCTTTTCGGTATTGAAAGCGAACTATCCATCATTTCCCCAAGCGGCATCCGTCGTGCATCTCGCTACCAGGTCAGAGTCTTGCAACAGGCCGACGTCCTGGCTCGCCAGACCGGCCTAGTTGATAGCAAGGGGCGTCCGGTTCGTGGCCTACCTGCGCAACTGGTTAGCGGCTCGATTGCCGAAGCACAAGCGGTGTGGCGTGGGGCATTCTTGGCTCGCGGTTCGCTAACCGATCCGGGGCGCAGCGCATCTATGGAGATCACCGCACCTGGAAATGAAGCCGCAATGGCGCTGGTAGGCATTGCACGTCGTCTTGGCGTGGTTGCCAAAGCTCGCGAGGTACGCGACCTGTTCCGTGTTGTGGTTCGCGAAGGCGAGGCCATCGCTGCAATGTTGACCCAGATGGGCGCGCACACCCAGGTGCTCAAGTGGGAAGAGCTGCGCTTGCGCCGCGAGGTACGAGCAACCGCTAACCGTCTGGCTAATTTCGACGATGCTAACCTGCGCCGTTCCGCTCAGGCAGCAGTTGCC
>CAIYOE010000002.1 GCA_903927775.1 uncultured Micrococcales bacterium
CACCAGAAGCGAATTTTCTAGTTTGGCCCAAGCTGGAAGCGGTCCAACCGGTTGACCAACCGAAATCCTCTGGCCGTCTACCACACCAACCAAACCAACCCCGTGGGTCTCCACGACATCGCTGGCCCTTGAAAGCACCGCACCAGCCGCCACCGCGTGCGAGACAATCGCCTGAGCCACTACGTGCGGGCTGTCTTGCTCTAGCGAACCAGCGGCTGCCATAACAAGTCCCTCGGCGAACCCCGGTGCAACCGCAAACTCCGAAATCGCCGGCCCGCCGTGAGTCAGGGTTCCGGTTTTATCTAGCAAAATCGTTTTGGTGCGAGCCAGCAGTTCCAAGGCGGCACCACCCTTGATGATGGCCCCCTTGCTTGCCGCTTTGCTCATGCCAGCGATGATCGCCACCGGCACTGCCAAGATCAGTGGGCAGGGGGTGGCGGCCACAATCACCGCCACGGCGTTGTGGTAATCCCGGGTAACCACAAGCGTGCCCAGGGCCAGCAAAAGCGCGAATGGCACAAACCAGACTGCCCAGCGGTTTGCCAACCGAACCGAGTTCGCAGAGCTGGCCTGAGCCTGCTGGACCAGACGAATCAATCCCGCATAGGTGCTGTTCTGGGAATCCTGTGTAGTAGTTAACTCCACTCCCGAATCTGTGTTGAGCACGCCAGACGCCACTTCGCTACCCGCAGCCCTACCCACAGGCAGCGGTTCGCCAGTTAGAGCACTCTCGTCAAATATGCCCCCAACCAGCAAGGTGCCATCCAGCGGCACCACCTCGCCGGATTTCACAAGAATCTTGGAACCCACTGGCACGTCATCGATGCCAACCGTTGTCACCGCGCCGGCTGAGCCCACAAGGTGAACTGTGCGTGGAGCCCTGGCAAGAAGTGCGGCAAGTTGCGAGTTGGCCCGGCCTTCGGCCCAGGTTTCCAATGCTCTGCCGCTAGCTAGCATGAGTGAAATAACGGCAGCCGCAATCCATTCCAAAGTCGCAGCGGTGGCCAGAATCGAAATCACTGCTAGGGCATCGCTGCCAAAAGACTTTTGGTGAATCGCGCGGATTAACCATCGCAAACTGAGCGCCAGACCAACTGCCGCAGATCCGGCCCACGCCACCCAGTAAGTTGGCAGTCCAATGCCCTGCAGAACGAAACCCGCGGCCAACCCAACCGCTGCAACTAGTAGAAACCAATAAGTTCGGACTAAACCACCCATGCTCTGATTGTGTCACCAATCCCAAGGCATAGACTACGAACATGAGCAACGAAGCCGTGAAAGAGCCTTTTATTCAATTCCTGGGGGCCGCAGGAACCGTAACCGGAAGCCGTTTTCTAATAAGTGCCAATGGCACCAAGGTTTTGATCGATTGCGGAATGTTTCAGGGTCTCAAAGAACTCCGGCTGAAAAACTGGGAGCCATTCCCGGTAAACCCCGAAGAAATCGATGCCATTGTGGTGACCCACGCGCACCTCGACCACTCGGGGTTCTTGCCCAGGCTGGTGAAGCTGGGTTTCCAGGGTGCAATCCATCTGACCCAGTACACCGCGGCGCTCGCCGAAGTGATTCTGCGCGACTCGGCCAGGATCCAAGGCGAAGACGCCGCTTATGCGGCCAAGAAAAAGTTCTCGAAGCATAATCCACCGGTGGCGCTTTACGACGAATCCAATGTGGAACAAACGCTGGATCAGTTCGTGACCCACTCGTTCCACAAGCGCATTCAGGTCGCCACCGAAACCTTTGTCACGTTCCACCCTTCGGGACACATTCTTGGTGCTTCGTTCCTGGAAATCGAATTCTTTGGAAAGCGTATTTTGTTCACCGGCGACATGGGACGTACCGACCACCCACTTTTAGTAGCGCCTGATTCCATTCCGGCGGGCCACTTCGATGCAATCATCACCGAGAGCACCTACGGCGATCGTGAGCACACTCCTGCAAGCAGCAACTTCGAGGACGTAATTAACCAGACGGTGGCCCGCGGTGGCTCGGTTTTGATTCCGGCCTTTGCC
>CAIYOE010000003.1 GCA_903927775.1 uncultured Micrococcales bacterium
CAAGCTTGTCGGCCAGTGTTGGGCCAGCCACGTTAACAATGGTGGAATCCAGAAGGTCCATCATTTCGGCGATAAGAACCACCACAAGGACTAGCCATCGGTGTTTGTAGCCGGAAGTTAATTCTTGGTTCATGCGCCTGTTGCCCGTTCCAGTTTGTGTTTTACTAGGCCTAGACATAGCAGTGGCCTTTAAAACCTAACCCTACACACTGTTCTTTATTCCGAAATCGCGGCTGACCTAAAGGATCAAAAATGACCAAAGTTTTACTCACCGGCGCTAGCGGATACATTGGAAAGCACATCACTTTGCAGTTATTAGAAGCCGGGTACTCGGTTCGGGCTTCGGTTCGCAACGATGCCAAGGCAGCCGAAGTTCGTGCGGCCGTTGCTCCTCATTTGGCTGCAGGGTTTGACCTGGATAGCAAACTGGAATTTGTGCTTCTAAACCTGGATAGCGACGCCGGTTGGGACCAGGCCATTCAGGGCATCGATGTTCTTATGCACACCGCCTCACCGTTCCCGATTGCGGCCCCAAAGGACGAATACGAAATCATTCGCCCGGCCGTTCAGGGAACTCTGCGAGCGCTAAGGGCCGCACACAACGCTGGAGTAAAGCGTGTGATTCTGACTTCGTCGGTGGCGGCTATTTATGGAACCGAGTTACCAGCAGGCGCAACCAAGTTCGACGAAACCTCTTGGACAAACGTTGAGCACCCGATTGGCCGCCAGGCTTACACCAAGTCCAAGACCCTAGCCGAGAAGGCCGCCTGGGACTACATCGCTGCCGAGGCACCGGAGCTAGAGCTGACCACTATCAACCCGGTTTTGGTTATTGGCGCGCCGCTGGATAAGAACTTTGGCTCATCGGTTTCGGTGATCGAGCGTGTGCTGAGCGGCAAGGACCCGGTTCTTCCAGACGTAATGTTCTCGATGGTTGACGTGAAAGATGTTGCAGCCATGCACGTCAAGGCGATCGGCCTGGATGCCGCCAAGGGCCAGCGTTTCCTCGCTAGCGCTACCGACATGACTTTCGTGAACATTGCCAAGACGCTGAAGGCTGCTTTCCCTAAGCGCAAGATCACAAGTACTCTGGCGCCAAACTTTTTGCTGCACTTCCTGGGTCTTTTCGACGGCGAGATTCGTTCGCTGCTACCGAGCCTGGGCAAGCATATTGGCAACGATTCCACCAAGGCCCGCACCGTGTTGGGAATCGACTTCATCCCGGCAGAGAAGTCCCTGGTGGAAACCGCTCACTTTGTAATCGACAACGGGTTCGTAAAGGCCTAGTCCTGCGCCTTGCCAACCCAGGTGGGGCTAGCGGGAGTCGACTTAGGTTCGTTCGGGTCTAGCCACCAGTTGATCGGATGCTCCACGCGGCCGGCCCACCAGAGTTCACTGTGCCCGGTGTTTGGGTAGCTGGCTTCGATGAAGTCTTGGCCGAGTCTGTAACCCTTGGACGCCATCTGCTGGCGGAAATACTCCTGGTAGGGCGCATAGAGGGCATCTAGTTCGATGGTTCCGCCATCGGACCAAATGCGGTGAGTGCCCGGATTAGGCAGCAGCTTTAGGTATTCATCGATG
>CAIYOE010000004.1 GCA_903927775.1 uncultured Micrococcales bacterium
CACGGATGATGTCGATGCTGATGTCGCGCAGGTTCTGGTATTCGCGGTCGGTCAGGGTAAGTGCCGGTGCAACGGTGATGGAGTCACCGGTGTGAACACCAACTGGGTCAACGTTCTCGATAGAACAAACCACGACACAGTTGTCGTTCTTGTCGCGCATGAGCTCTAGCTCATATTCTTTCCAACCAAGGATGGACTCTGAGAGCAGCACCTGAGTCACTGGGCTGGCTTGCAGGCCCGAACCAACGATTCGGCGAAGTTCGGTTTCGTCGTAGGCAAATCCCGAACCCAGTCCACCCATGGTGAAAGATGGCTGAACCATTACCGGGTACTTCAGGTCAATAACTGCCGCCAGAGCTTCGTCCAGGGTGCCGCAAATAACCGACTTTGCTACATCGGCTCCGGCATCAAGAACTAGCTGCTTGAAGATCTGGCGGTCTTCGCCCTTCTTGATTGCGTCTACCTTGGCGCCGATTAGCTCGACGTTGTACTTCTCTAGGATTCCCCGTTCGTGGAGTGCCATCGCAGCGTTCAGAGCGGTTTGGCCACCTAGGGTTGGCAATAGTGCGTCTGGGCGTTCCTTGGCGATGATTGTCTCGATTACCTCGGGAGTGATTGGCTCCACGTAGGTGGCGTCTGCAAAGTCAGGGTCGGTCATGATGGTGGCCGGGTTGCTGTTCACCAAAATCACGCGGATGCCCTCTTCGCGAAGCACGCGACAGGCTTGGGTGCCCGAATAGTCAAACTCGCAGGCCTGGCCGATAACGATTGGGCCGGATCCAATAACTAGAACGGACTTAATGTCTTCACGCTTAGGCATTAGTTGGTTCCCTCTGTGTTCTTGGAGTTGGCCTTGATTACATCGACCAGGCGGTCGAACAGGTAGTTGGAGTCGTGTGGGCCGGCGGCGGCCTCCGGGTGATATTGCACGCTGAATGCAGGTATATCGAAGCATTCGAGACCCTCGACACAGTTATCGTTCAGGCTCACGTGGCTGACGCGCACCTTGCCGAAGCCTGCGGGAGATTCAACGGTTTCGCCGTTTTCGCCACCTGGAACGCGCACTGCGAAGCCGTGGTTGTGTGCGGTCACCTCAACCTTGCCGGTTGACCTGTCTAGGACGGGCTGGTTGATGCCGCGGTGACCAAAAGTCAGTTTGTAGGTTTCGAAGCCAAGTGCGCGGCCCAGCAGCTGGTTACCAAAGCAGATTCCAAAAAACGGAATCTTGTGGGTCAAAATCTGGCGAAGCACTGCAACCTGACCATCGCTGGCTTCTGGGTCACCCGGACCGTTGCTAAAGAAGACGGCGTCCGGGTGGTTTTCTAGCAGAGTCTGGGCGTCGGTTTTGGCTGGGAAAACCTTGACCTCCAGTCCACGAGCGGCCATGTGCTCAATGGTCGAGGCCTTGATACCAAGGTCGATGATTGCCACTCGGCCAACGTACGCGCCCTGGTGAGGCACTGTGAACGCCTCGGCTGTGGTCACCAGATCGCTAAGCGAGAGGCCTTTCATCTGTGCGGCGCTCTTTACGACTGCCAAGAGCTCATCGGTGCTGGCACAGGCGGCCTCGCCACTAAAAATACCCGCACGCATTGAACCGGCGGAGCGCAAGTGGCGGGTCAGCGCGCGAGTGTCGATCCCGCTGATTCCAACGATGTCGTATTTCACCAGTTCCTGGTCAAGCGACTTTTCGGCGCGAAAGTTTGAAACGATTCGTGAGGAATCGCGAACCACGTACCCGGAGACCCATATCTTGCTGGACTCCTCATCGCGGCTGTTTACACCGGTGTTCCCGATGTGAGGAGCGGTTTGTACCACGATCTGACCGGCGTAAGAAGGGTCGGTAAGCGTTTCCTGGTAGCCGGTCATGCCGGTGGCAAAAACCAATTCGCCCAGTGTGGTGCCGGTTTTTCCGTATGACTTTCCGGTGAAGATGCGGCCATCTTCAAGCACTAGCACTGCCTGATCAGTCATTTGGGGTCTCCTGGTTGTTGCTGGCGCCGTAGAGGCTCTCTAGATAGTTAAAGATTTGGTTCCGTTCATCGGTTCGTGCCGATCGTAAGAAAGTGCTCATGGCAAAGCCGTCTTGCTGCCAATCGATCTGAATAAGCCCATCGGTTTCTACCGCGCGGTCGATCGCGGTCGAGGCGCGAGCCACACCGGTGATTTGGGCGGCGGCAATTCCCAAGGCTCGTTCACCATTGCGTTCAATCAGAACACCATCGGCAGAGATCGTTACGCGCCCGTTGCCTCGGGCACCCAGCCCGTGAGCGGTGACTCGGTCTAGCGGGTTTCCTTTGACCGTGGTTGCAACATAGTTGATTCGAGTCCACTGCTGACTACCCGATGGGTGTTCCAACCATTCCAATGGTGCAGAGAAAATGTTCTCCTGTGCGCCTGCTCTGGAACGCCAGGCTTTGAACGCAGTGAGGATTAGAAACGCCACAAGTGCGGTGACCAGAATGGCCATGATTGGGTAACGAGCTGGCATTAGTTGCGTCCCTTTGCTGCTAGTTCGCCGTTGCTTACGGTCTGGTAGCCACGGTAAATAGTGTGAATCACGGCTCCCGGAAGAGTCAGTCCACGGTAGGGATTGTTTTCACTTTTACTGTGACTGGTCTCGATCAGGCGTTTTGCGGTTGGGTCAATCAAGACCAGGTTGGCTACCGAGCCGGCTTCGATCGGTTGACCTTGCTGCTCCAACTGTCCGATGGCAGCCGGGCTGTGGCTCAATACTTGGGCCACTCGCTGCCAGTCGGCCGCGCCGCTTTCAACTAGGACTTCCTGCGCGACCGATGCGGCAATCTCTAGCCCCAACATGCCAAAGGCTGCGGCCTGCCATTCGCAATCCTTTGCCTCAATCGGGTGCGGCGCGTGGTCGGTGGCAATGATGTCGATGGTCCCGTCTACCAGGGCGGCACGAAGCGCGAGGACATCCTCGTGGGTGCGTAGCGGCGGGTTCACCTTGTAAACCGCGTCGTAGCTGCGCGCCGTTTCATCGGTGAGCAAAAGGTGGTGTGGGGTTACCTCCGCGGTTACCTGAATGCCACGCGATTTAGCCCAGCGAACGATTTCTACGGAACCAGCGGTTGATAGGTGGCAGATGTGCACGCGTGAACCAACGTGCTCTGCAAGCAGAACATCGCGGGCGATAAT
The DNA here is from genome assembly GCA_903927775.1 of uncultured Micrococcales bacterium. Classification (GTDB taxonomy): domain Bacteria; phylum Actinomycetota; class Actinomycetes; order Actinomycetales; family Microbacteriaceae; genus Rhodoluna. The sequence goes on from CAIYOE010000004.1 coordinate 3,157, forward strand.
CGATTCCTCGGCCACTGCCGGCCAGCCCGCTAGGCCGAGTTCGGCGCTAACTACTCCCTCATTCATCTGAGCACCCTCGGTTA
>CAIYOE010000005.1 GCA_903927775.1 uncultured Micrococcales bacterium
GCCGCCTGTCTGGTCACGCCCCAGCTTTCCGATACTCGTCTGGGTAACCTGCAGGCGCTGGTTGTGAACGCCGCAAACGATCAGGTGTTGCTAGATGTAAACGGTGAAACCGCATCTGCTACCGCATCGACAATGAAGTTGCTGACGGCCGCCGCGGCCATGCAGATTCTGGGCCCAAACTACCGAGTCGCCACTCACATTTACCGCGACCCTATCGACCCATCGGTGATTTATTTTGTGGGTTCAGGAGACCCAACCCTCACCCGTGTTGCACCAGGCAAGCAGAGCGTCTACCAAAATGCACCGCGACTAAGCGACCTCGCCGTGCAGGTTAACAAGGCCGTGGGAACCACTCCGATCACCAAAATCATCACCGACTCCACCATGTTTTCCGGCCCGCAGTGGTTGCCTAGTGTGGACCCTGCAGAGCGAACCAACGGCTACCTTGGCTTGGTCAGTGCCCTTGAGGTGGACGGCGACCGAAACGACCCAACCAAGGAAACTTCACCACGAAGCGCGACTCCAGAGCTTCGCGCGGGTACCTGGCTAAAGCAGGCACTGGGTGCAAGCGCCGCAGGCGCTACCGTGGTGGCAGGACAACTGCCAACGAACGCAACCGCAATCGCGACCGTTCAGAGCCAGCCAATCAGTAACTGGATCAACCACATGCTGGCGGTTTCCGACAACACGCAGGCCGAGTATCTGGCGCGCTTGGTTTCTTTGGCTCAGAACATGGACGGCTCTTTCGCCTCCGTCGACGGATCTACTAAAAAGGCGCTGGCAAGCCTCGGACTCGATGCCAGCGGAAGCGTAATTTTGGACGGCTCCGGAGAGTCACCAGAGAACGCAGTTTCGCCAGCGTTTATGGTCAAGCTGGTAAAGCAGATTTTCTTGGCCTCCGGCAACCTGGCTATCGTCAAGCAGTCGCTTCCGGTCTCGGGCGAATCGGGTTCGCTTCAGAATCGATTCAAAGGCGACAACATCGATGCGGTTGGCAAGGTCTTTGCTAAGACCGGTTGGATTCAGCACGGCTACACCCTTGCCGGATACATTACAGCCAAAGACGGCTCAAACCTGTTGTTCACAATCTATGCGCTGGGCCCAAAGGTGGTAGACAACGCCAAGGACGCCATCGATGCCTTGGCTACCGGAATTTACCGTTGCGGTGCAGCACTTGGAAATTCAACTCCAACGCCAAGCCCCACAAACTAAACCCAAAACCTACCTCCACCACCAGGGCTTGCAATCAAGCCTGCAGCAGAGTACTCAACAGAAAGTAAAGCAATGTCGCTAAACGAATCAGAACTATTGGCAAAAGTTCCAACAGGGCTATTCATCAACGGAAAGTGGGTCCGCGGAGGCGGCGAGGAGCCAATCGCCGTCGAGGATCCGGCGACCGGCAAGACCCTGCTAGAAATTGCAAACGCAAACGCCACCGATGGCCTGGCTGCTCTTACCGCAGCAGATGAAGCGCAGGCCAAGTGGGCAAAGACTCCACCACGCGAACGTGCTGAACTCTTGCGCCGAACCTTCGATTTGGTGCGCGAGCGAGCCGAGGAATTCGCCATGCTGATTTCTTTGGAGATGGGAAAGCCGCTTGCCGAGGCACGTGGAGAAGTTACCTACGGAAACGAGTTCCTACGCTGGTTCAGCGAGGAAGCCGTGAGGATCAGTGGCCGTTTTGGTTCGTTGCCAGAGGGCCACGGCAGAATGTTGATTGCACAGCGCCCGGTTGGCCCCGCGTTTGCAATCACCCCCTGGAATTTCCCCTTGGCCATGGCCACGCGGAAGATCGGTCCCGCTCTTGCTGCGGGTTGCACCATGGTTATAAAACCGGCCGAGCTGACCCCGCTAACCACTCTTTTCTTAGTTAAAACTATGGAAGAAGCCGGTCTGCCAGCCGGAGTGTTAAACGTGATTACCACCAGCGCTTCAGCCTCCACCTCAGCGCCGATTATCGCGGACCCTCGCCTGCGCAAGATCACCTTTACCGGATCAACTCAGGTAGGCAGAAAGTTACTAGAGCAGAGCGCTTTCCAAGTACTAAAAGCCAGCATGGAACTTGGCGGAAACGCACCGTTTATCGTTTTCGACGATGCCAACCTTGATGCGGCCGTCGAGGGCGCGATGCTGGCGAAGATGCGCAACATCGGCCAGGCCTGCACCGCCGCCAACCGTTTCATCGTTCAAGATGCGGTAGCAGACGAGTTTGCCAAACGGCTGGCGGCCAAGATGGAAGCACTGAAACTCGGGCGGGGCATTGCAGAAGGCACCACCATGGGTCCAGTAATCAACGAGAAAGCCCGCGAAAACATGCAACGACTCGTTGAAACCACCGTGAAACAGGGAGCGGACGTGGTGACCGGTGGTGAGGTAGGTAGCGGTGCCGGGTACTTCTTTAAGCCAACCGTATTGGCTAACGTTCAACCCGGATCAACCATTTTGAACGAGGAAATTTTTGGCCCTATCGCTCCGATTGTTCGCTTCAAGGACGAGGCCGAAGCAGTGCGCCTGGCCAACGACACCGAGTTCGGTTTGGTCTCCTACGCCTTCACCGAGGACCTAAAGCGGGGCATGCGTTTGGTGGAGTCGCTAGACACCGGCATGACCGGTTTGAACACCGGACTGGTTTCAAACGCGGCAGCCCCATTCGGTGGAGTTAAGCAGAGTGGACTCGGACGCGAAGGCGGACTTGAGGGAATCCAAGAGTACTTGGAGACCAAGTACGTAATGATTCCTGCCACTGAAATCTAGGTTTTAACGGCTTTGGTATCTCAGTTTTTGTGAGCGCCATCGGCGGCTGAAACCACAAAAATATTTGGAGCGACGTAACCAAGTGTTGCGAATTCTGCGGTGATGGAGCGAGTTATGTCACCGATTTTTTCGATTGGACAAAGCGCAATTGCTGCGCCTCCGAAACCGCCACCGGTCATCCTGGCACCGATTGCTCCATGGCGCATAGCGGTCTCGACAGCGGTGTCTAGCTCATCGATGCTGATTTCAAAGTCATCTCGCATGCTCTGGTGACTGGCGTACAGCAGCCTGCCAATGGCCCTTGGACCTAGTTCGCGAAGCGTGGCAACGGTGTCAAGTACTCTCTGGTTTTCGGTTACGACGTGGCGCACCCGGCGGAAAGTCGTGTTGTCTAGTAGCTCCGCGGCGCGGGCTAGGTCTGCCTCGGTGGCATCGCGCAGGCTGCCAAGTCCCAGTGCGATAGCGCCGGCCTCGCAAGCGGCTCGTCGGCTGGCATAACCACCGTTGGCGTGGCGGTGTTCCACTCGGGTGTCGATTACTAGAAGTTCCAGACCTTCTCGAGCGAAACCGAGGTCGATTTTCTGAGCGGAAAGGTCGCGGCAATCCAGGAAAACGCCCTGATCGAGTTGGCCTAGCATCGAGGCGCTCTGGTCCATGATGCCTGTGGGCGCCCCAACAATCCGGTTCTCGGCAAGCTGACCAACTCGAGCCAATTCGCGAACATCCAGACCCACTTGCCAGAGTTCGTCTAGGGCCACAGCAACGGCGCATTCGATTGCGGCAGAACTGGAAAGGCCTGCACCGACCGGAACATCGGACTCCAGGTAAAGGTCGAATCCGGTTTGTTTGGCTTGTGCCAACTGCTTCAACGCCCAGGCTACGCCCAACGGGTATGCACTCCAACCGGCTACTGATTCGGGGGTTATCTCATCCACGGGAACATCGATGACTTCAGGTGAGAAACTGCTGGAAACGCGAGCTAGGCCATCGTTGCGTAGAGAAATAGCCGCATAGGTTCGGCGATTGATTGCGAAGGGAAAAACGAATCCCTCGTTGTAATCCGTGTGCTCGCCTATCAAGTTGACGCGACCCGGTGCGCTCCAAACGCCCGCGGGCTCGTATCCGTAAAGTTTGTGGAATCCACTGGTAACGCTGGCGATCAGCAGGTCTGTCATTTTTACTTTCCTAGTGTTTCGCGAATCCGGCCAGCGGTGGTTTCAGGTGGAAAATCGGCGATGAAGGCACCCATGGCTGACTCCGAGCCTGCTAGGAATTTGAGTTTGTTGGCGGCGCGCTTAGGCGAGGTGATTTGCAGTTGGAGGCGCACGGCCTGGCCGCCCTCAACAAGTGGCGCCTGGTGCCACGCACTTATGTACGGCAGGGGCGAATCGTAAAGGGCATCTAGCGCTCTAAGCAATCGCGAGTAGATTGTTGCAAGTTCGTCTTTTTCTGTTTCGGTCAGCTGTTCGAGACTTTGCACGTGGCGGTGAGGAAGTAGGTGAATCTCGATCGGCCAGCGTGCTGCAAATGGAACGTAGGCCGTAAAGTGCTCGCCTCGAATCAAAACGCGTTCACTGGCTTGTTCAAATTCCAAAGTTTTTTGAAACAGGTCCGGACCAAATTTGGAAATCGAGTCCAGCAGTTTGCTGGTGCGCGGCGTTACGAAAGGGTAGCTGTAGATCTGCCCGTGAGGGTGGTGCAGGGTCACACCGATCTCCTCACCGCGGTTCTCAAATGGAAAAACCTGTCTTACGCCAGGCAAACTCTGCAGGTGAGCCGTGCGATCAGCCCAGGCCTCTATCACGGTGTGAATCCTGGAGACCGGCAATTGCCCTAGCGAGCCAGTGTGTTCAGGGCTAAAGACCACTACCTCACATCGACCCACGGAATCGCGGGTGGTACCAAGCTCCAGTTGCGGTATCACCGAGTAACTGTCGTCGTCTCTTGGCAGCAGAGCCGGACCAAACGCGGGGCTCTTGTTTTCGAACACCGCGACATCGAAATTGTCGGGTATCTCACTTTGATTCAGCTGAGTGCTAGGGCAAAGAGGACACTGATGAGCGGGGGGCAAAAAGGCTCGATTTTGTCTTTCGGCTGCGATGGACACCCACTCACCGGTCAGGCTATCGAGACGCATTTGGGCAACTGCTGGCCGATTTTCGCTTGGACGCGAGTCCGGTTTGCGATTCGGAGACAGCCCCGATTCCACGTCATCGAAGTAAAAAAGATCCCGTCCATCGAAGAGCTTTGCGGCTATCTTTTTCGTCATTCGGAATCGTCCTTAGGTGGTCTTGCCAAGCATATTTAGCAATGTCAACAAGTAGGCTAATGGAATGATATCCGCCACTGGGCAACAGTTTAGCCTGACCTTAGAGACCGCCAAGGGTACCTGGCACGCAACCGTTGCTCAGCTGGGAGCCAGCCTCCGGGTATTAAAGTTCAACGATCTCGAACTTGTCGAAGGGTATCCAGAAGACTGGCCAGCGCCTTACTGCGCGGGAGTTGTTATGGCGCCTTGGCCAAACCGCACCGATGGCGGCAAGTGGACCTACGAAGGCCAGGTTCGTCAGTTCAACATCAACATCGTGGACCAGCAAAACGCCAACCACGGTCTGCTGATGGATTTCCCCTACGAACTGGTCCAAAAGACCGAGTCGTCGGTGACCCTGGGGGCGACCATCTACCCTCGCGCTGCCTATCCGTTCTTGGTTGAGACCACTGTCAAATACGAGTTGGTTGAGGGCGGGCTCACTGTTACCCACTCCGCGGTCAATCGAAGCCACGCCGAAGCCCCTTACGGAGTTGGCGGCCACCCATACTTCAAGTTCTCGGCAGATTCATCGGAAAACCTGATTTTCACTAGCAACGCTGCATCGGTGCTAATGACCGACGAACGTCAAATTCCTACCCACAAAGCTGCTACCGCGGGCACAGAATACGACTCATCCAAGGGCCGCCGACTTGGCGATTTCTTTGTGGACAATGACTTTACTGACCTACCTCGTGATGAGCACGGCTTGGCGCACACCACTTTGACCCTGTCGCCGGACTACCTGGCTGCCAACGCACCTGTGGAAAACACCGGCCTCGATGTTTGGCAGGACGCTAACTTTGGTCACGTGGTTTTCTTCACTCCTGGTTTCTATCCGACTCCAGAAGGATTAGTTCACACCGCTGCAATCGAGCCCGCAACCTGTGGGCCTAACGCCTTGAACACTGGCGACGACCTCCTCTGGCTCAAAACCGATGAGCTTTGGTCTGGCCAGTGGGGCGTTAAACTGCTTCACTAAGGCCAGGTCGTCATGTCGCAACAAATTGCCTCGGAAAGCAGAAACTTTTGGTTTCGGCTTTCGCTTCCGTTTCTTATCTGCCTAGCCCTTTGTGCGCCGGCACTTTTGGCCGTCGCGGGGGCATGGAATCCGGGAGCAATTGTTGGAGCCACGATTTCTGGTTCCGCTATTGTCGCCGCCGCCTTCATGCTGGGGTGGGTGGGCGAGGCCGCCGAGCTCGACTTGGCTGGAGGTCTGGCGGTTGGGTTGTTGGCAATTGTCACAATTCTGCCGGAGTACGTGGTGAGCATTTACTTCGCATTTGCCGCCGGCAAAGACCCATCGATGGTGCAATACGCGTCTGCGAACGTGACCGGAGCCAACCGGCTTTTATTGGGATTTGGTTGGCCACTTGTGGCGGTAATCGCATTTCTAGCTGTTCGGGCAGCAAAGCCCAAGGCTCTAGAGCCTGAAAAGTTCGGTATTTATCTAGACAGTGAAGGTCGAGTAGATCTTGGTTTTCTAGCAATTGCGTCTCTAGTTGCCGCGCTGATTCCGCTTACCGGCGTTCTGCACCTGGCCGTGGGCATTGTTCTGGTTGCAATGTTCGTGATTTACCTTTGGCGTCAGTCGCACGCCGAGCGCGAGGAGCCGGAGCTAGAGGGGACCGCCGCCATGGTGGGTTCGCTACCAACCATCACTCGACGCGTTTTCATCGCCGCAATCTTTTTGCTTTCGTCAGTCATTATCTTGGCCTGTGCGGAACCCTTTGCCAAAGACCTAATCGAGGCAGGTAAGGCGTTGGGTATAGACCAGTACCTGCTAGTTCAGTGGTTGGCACCCATTGCCAGCGAGGCGCCCGAGTTTAGCTTGGCGCTAATTTTTGCCGCCAAACGCAAACCAGCAATGGGTCTTGCGATTTTGATTAGCAGCAAGGTGAACCAGTGGACGGCCTTGGCGGGCTCGCTGCCTATCGCTTATTCTCTAGGCGGTGGAACGGCTTCGCTACCCATGGACGCGCGCCAGGTCGAAGAGTTCACGCTGACCATTGCTCAAACTCTGCTGGGAATTGCCTTGCTTTTGGGTCTGAAACTCGGGCTAAAAAGCGCGATCCTGCTATTCGCACTGTTCGCTGTAACGTTTGTTCTTCCTCAACCTGAGGTGCGTATGTGGTTGGCGATGCTCTACTTTGCCATTACCACGGTGATTTTGATTGCCAGGCGCCAACTCGTTGGGGCAACTTTGGCAGCACCATTTAAGTTGCCTAAAAAGCAATGATCCATTTGGAGTAGACCCAAAGATCTAGGAGCCGAGTCTGAGCGCGGCTTCCGCTGCCTCTTCACGGTTTGAAACCCCCAAAGCTCGGAATATTTTCATGGTCTCCTGCTTGATGGTCGACTGGCTGAACGACATGGTTCTTGCTATTTGGTCGTTGGTCAGTCCCTGGCGAATGTAGGTCAGAATCTGATGTTGGCGAGTGGTGAGCGAGGGAACCTGACTGTGAGCTGATTCCGATTGGATAGATTTTAGAGTGGAGTTCACGGCATTGAACCAGGCTGGGGAAACATAGACCTCGCCAATTAAGCTCACGGTCTCCCAGAGCATTTGGTTGAACTCATCTTGGGTCACGTATCTGTTGAAAGCCACTCCTAAACCGCCGGCTGGCGACCCTGCCATGGCGAAAGGCACTGCGACAAAAGCTTTACCAGGCCCGGCCAAGTTTCCCTTTTTGGGGTAGCGAATCAGGTAGTCCTCCCACCCGTTGAAAACCATGATTTGTCCGGTTCTTATGGACTCGGTAATCCCCATCGGCTCCCAAATTGATGGTCGATTGTCTTTGGCTACGCGCTCGGACTCGTAACCGTAACTGCCCATCATCTGAAGCCGTCCGTCCGGGTCAACGCGACACACGAACGCTGCCATAGCCCCGTGACCTTCCAGGACCGAATGCACCAGGCTTCTGCAAAAATCATCTGGGTTTGCCGAGGAAACCAGCGTTTTGAGCAGGCTTTTAGTCAAACCAAACGCGTTAGAGGCAAGTTCACTCTGATTTGACTCGTTCACCGCAAACCCTCCCCGTCTTGGGATAATCCTAAACGCCTAAGCTCAAGTTCTGACTAGAGCAGTCCCAATCCGCCCGCGGCATCCAGAAGTTCACTTCGCACCGATGGATGTGCCGCCCGATTGATTAAATTCAACGCCTGATCCTTCGCCGAATGCCCAAAGCAATCTGCGACACCGTTTTCGGTAACCACGAAACTGTGTTGGAAGCTAGTGACGTTTTCGGTCAGGCGAGGCACGATTGTGGAGACATTTGCTTTGGGGTGCCATGACGGCAGCGCCATAAAGCTGGCACCACCGCGCGCGTGCAAGGACCCAACAATAAAATCTGTGCTTCCGCCGAATCCGCTATAGATTTTGCCACGAACATTGCTGGCATTGGCTTGGTCGAACAGGTCTACCTGAAGTGCTGCATTGATGCTCGTCATTCGAGCCTGTCGGGCTATTTGGCCAGGATCGTTGGTTTTTTCGGTGCGGAGCATTCGAACTGCACGGTTCAGGTGCATCCATTCGTAGAGCTCCTGGCTGCCAAAAATAAAGCTCGCGGTTATTGGAATGTCTTGATCGAGTGCGCCCCGCTTATGCAATTCCAGGACACCATCACTGAACATTTCGGTCCAAATTCGCAAACCCTTGCGATCCACCAAAGTATTCAAAACCGAATCTGGAACGGCGCCAATGCCCAGTTGGAGGGTGGACCCATCGGTGATTTTCGCGGCGATCAAATCACCTATCGCCCGAGTTTCATCGGTGAACGAAACCTGAGGTTTGGTTGCAAGGGGTTCGTCAACTTCGACCAGATAATCAATCTCGTGTTCATAGACTTGGGCATCGCCGTAGGTGTAGGGCATCTGAGCGTTCGCCTGGGCTATCACCAGACCGCCGTGTTCACGCGCCGCCTCCATTGCCGCCGGAAGAATGTTGACCTCGGTGCCCAGGCTCACCGTGTCGTGTCGTCGAGAGCTGGTGTGCAGAAAAACCACGTCGGGGACATAGTGATCCCGGAAGAGCACCGGCACAAGGCTGAGCCGGCATGGAATGTAGTGAAGTCGCGGGCTGTGGCGCATCCCCGGCCCAACAAAGGCGGTTTCAAAGGTAACGCCATCTCGGTCCGGTATTCCTGGATGCGCGTTCAGCATATGAAGTTTGAACTCGGCGACGCTCGAATCGAGCGCGCTAAGTAACGTGTTTGGGGCCGCAAAGTTGCCGCTCGCGACCACCCTGGGATTTTTGGGCAGCGATGAAAGAATGCGCTTGAGTTGCTCTACGGTTATTACCTTCACGACGCCCCTTTGGTTTGCTACGTTTCAGCCTAGCCAGTGAGCAACCTCACAGCTGGCCACACAGCTGGCCTAGAGGCAACTCAAAGCGATTAAAGCTCGCTACTGCCGGTTGACATCGCGCCGCTAGCATTGGTGCTGGGAAGGATTTTCGTGAAAAACTGGGTTCGTTGGCCGGCGCTTGGCGCGGCTATTGTTGGTCCAATTCAAACTTGGCTCGGGTGGCTGATTGCAGGATCCTTATGGACCGGCTATGACCCTGTGCGTCAAACTATCTCGGACTTAGCAGCCAACGAATCGCCTGTGAAAGGCCTAATGAGCTCGTTTTTTATCCTTGGGGGTACGCTCAGCATCATTGTCGCGATTTTTGCACCAGTTTTCTCGATGCCCGGCCGAATCGCGATTGCGGTCTCTGGTTTGGCAACCTATGGGCTAACTATTTTCCCTACCCCGCTGGTGGGGTATTCCACCCCTCACCGAGTCTTTGCAATCACGAGTTTCGTGCTCTCCAGTGCTTGGCCATTGCTCTCTATGCGTTTCGGTAAGCAGTACCCGAGCATTATTCGACCCAAGGGTGCGATTGGTGCAACCGTGGTGCTAACTGTGGTTTCGCTTTGGTTCCTAGCTACCTGGACAGACCCAAACGCAACCTACGTTGGCGTTGCCGAGAGGCTTTTGGCGGTTGGGCAAACCTGGTACATGGCTCTGGTGCTTTGGGTCTGCTGGTACTTAGGTCGCACACCGGCCAAAAGCGCAACCGAGCAACCAGTCCTGCCATAATCGAAACATGTCTGACTTGCTGCCCTCGCTAGAACAACTTCGCCTTCGCCACAGTTCCAAATGGCGCAGATACGGAAGTGATGTCCTGCCTATGCACGTGGCCGAGATGAATTACGAGATTGCGCCCAGCATCAAGGCTTTGCTAATCGACTTCATTCAGAACTCAGACATCGGCTACCTGGGCCCAGTTCCAGAGGTAGCTGAGGCCTTTGCCGGTTTTGCAGAACGTCGCTGGGGTTGGCTGCCAGACCCATCTCAAATTCGCATTTCCACCGATGTGGGAGTCTCGGCAATCGCGCTGCTCCAAACCCTTGGCAAGGCCGGCAACCGAGTGTTGGTGAACTCACCCGTTTACAGTTCATTTTTCAGTTGGATAGCGGACGCCCAAATGTCAGTGGTAGA
>CAIYOE010000006.1 GCA_903927775.1 uncultured Micrococcales bacterium
GACCCGGATGCCATTGTTGGCGAGCTGCCAGTGGGTGTTCAGCAACGAGTTGAAATCATCAAGGCACTGATTAGCGACGCCAAAGTTTTGGTATTCGATGAACCAACCGCTGTTCTGACCCCGCAAGAAACCGACGAGCTCATGGTGATTATGCGCCAGCTTCGCGACTCTGGTCGAGCCATTGTTTTTATCACTCACAAGCTACGTGAGGTAAAAGAAGTAGCTGACAAAATCACCGTAATGAGACTCGGCAAGGTGGTTGGAGAGGCAAAGCCGACCGATACCGCAGAAGCCATGGCTTCTTTGATGGTCGGTAGAGCAGTGGACCTAGAGGTTCGAAAGACTCCTGCTAAACCTGGCGAGGCCGGTTTGCAGGTTGAGGGGCTCAGCGTTTGGAACCACGAAGGCCAGCAGGTTTTGAACGATGTTTCGTTCCAGATTCACGCGGGTGAAATTTTGGTGATTGCCGGGGTTCAGGGCAACGGTCAGACCGAACTGACCGAGGCGATATTGGGTACCCAAACCAAACACCACGGTTCGATCAAGCTTTCCGGCCAAGAACTCCTTGGTAAAACCGTTAAGCAGGTCCTGGACTCGGGAGTCGGTTTCGTTCCAGAGGACCGAACCGAAGACGGCCTGGTTGCGGATTTCACCATCGCAGAAAACCTGATGCTGGATCGCAGCGACAGAGCACCATTTGCCAAGCGCGGCGTGCTTCAGTTGGATTTCCTTGCTAAGTTCGCCACCGAGAAAGTTGCTCAGTACGACGTGCGCGCCCAGGGCATCCAAGCCAAGGCAAGCCAACTCTCCGGCGGTAACCAGCAGAAGGTAGTGCTGGCTCGCGAGCTAAGCCGCGAACTCAAACTCCTGGTGGCCTCGCAGCCAACCCGAGGACTAGACGTTGGTTCGATCGAATTCGTTCACGAGCAAATCGTGGCCGCCCGCGACAGCGGCATCCCTGTTTTGATTGTGGCCACCGAACTTGATGAAGCAACCCAGTTGGGTGACCGAATTGCGGTGATGTACCGCGGCAAGATCATGGGCATTGTGCCGCCCGACACCGACCGCACAGTTTTGGGAAAGATGATGGCAGGACTCAGCGCATGATTTCAAAGTTCCTAAGGGGCAACATTGCCCTCTCGATTCTTGCGGTTCTGGTCAGCTTTGTAGTTGGCGGAATCCTGATTGCGCTTTCTGACCCAACGGTCCAGAGTTCAGCAGCCTATTTCACCGCTCGCCCAACCGACCTGCTGTCCGCCATCTGGAATGCTGTTTTCGGTGCCTACGATGCCTTGTTCCGCGGATCGGTTTTCAACTACCAGGCGGCAACCCCAACCGGAATGATCAAGCCGATCACCGAGACTCTGGCTTTTGCCACCCCAATCACAATGGCGGGCCTCGGCTTGGCAGTTGCCTTCCGTTCGGGCCTTTTCAACATCGGTGGTACCGGCCAGATTATCTTTGGTGCAATCTTTGCCGGCTGGGTGGGCATCAATGTTGACCTGCCTTGGGCTCTGCACTTTCCTTTGGCCGTGTTAGCCGGCGTCTTTGGTGGCGCACTGTTTGGCTCCATCGTTGGTGTTCTAAAAGCCACAACGGGTGCAAACGAAGTGATTGTGACCATCATGTTCAACTACATCGCTGCGCTTCTGCTCTCGTATTTCCTGAAGACTCCGTTCCTACAGGCTCCACACAATATCAACCCAATCTCCAAGCCAATTTTGGATTCCGCGAAGTACCCGGCATTCCTGGGCCCCAGTTTCCGTTTACACGCGGGTGTGTTTGCAATGTTGGCCGCGGTTGCATTTGTATGGTGGCTACTGAATCGCAGCACACTCGGTTTCCAGTTCCGCGCGCTAGGTCACAACCCGAGCGCCGCCAGAGTGGCAGGAATCAACATCGGCCTCAATTACGTTTTGGTCATGGCCGTCTCGGGTGCACTCGCAGGCCTAGCTGGAACCTCGCAGATCCTTGGAACCGAGGGTTCGCTCACAACTGGTGTTGCTGCCTCGTTTGGCTTCGATGCCATCACGGTTGCGCTTCTTGGGCGCAATAACCCGTTCGGAGTTTTGGCGGCAGGCATTCTGTTCGGCGGGCTCCGCGCCGGTGCTGTCACCATGCAGGCTAGTCAGGGCGTGCCTATCGACATCGTGTTCATCGTGCAATCCATGATTGTGCTGTTCATTGCCGCCCCACCTCTGGTGCGCTCCATATTTAGGATTCGCAACAAGCAGGAGGTTGCCAAGTGAAACTGAGCAATAAGACCCCAATCATCCTTGCAGTGATCGCCCTTTTGGCGTTGTTGGTGGCTGCTCTCGCTCCGACCGGGACTACCGAAATCAAGTTCCAGGCCGAGGGCGATTTACTGCCGCTACCTAACATCGATGTGTCGGTCTCGGCCGTTACCTGGACCGCCGCAATTTTGCTGATGTTACTTACCGCCTACGCTTGGTTCCGCAGACTGGTGCAAAAGCGTGGCAGCGTTGCCTGGTTAGCTCCGGTTTTCGGTGTGCTGTTTGTTCTTTCGATTCTTACCACCCTTTACGCCGGCAAAACCATGACTCTAACGGCATTGCTACAGGGATCGCTTTCGCTCGCGGTGCCATTGATTTTCGGAAGCCTTGCGGGTGTGTTGAGCGAACGCGTTGGTGTGGTGAACATCGCTATCGAAGGTCAGTTGCTGGCCGGTGCTTTCTGCTCGGCCCTGGTTTCTTCACTCAGCCACAGCATCTGGCTAGGCCTAATCACGGCGGGCATCGCTGGCGCTTTGGTCGCTTGGGTACTCGCGGTATTTGCGATCCGTTATGTTGTGGATCAGATCATCGTTGGTGTGGTTTTGAACGTTCTAATCATGGGTATCACCAACTTCTTGTTCAGTACATTGATGGGCGGCAACCTGGCGCTGTTCAATTCGCCACCGCGATTCGACACCATGCCGGTACCGCTACTTTCGCAGATTCCGGTTCTGGGGCCAGTGCTGTTTGTGCAAACACCGATTGTGTATCTTATGTACCTGGCTGTGGGCTTGGTCTGGTTCTTCCTGTTCAAGACCCGCTGGGGTCTTCGTGTTCGTGCGGTTGGTGAATACCCAAAGGCGGCCGACACCGTGGGAATCAAGGTTTACCGCACTCGCTACATCAGCGTGATGATCGGTGGAAGCCTTGCGGGTATCGGCGGAGCATTCTTTACCCTGGGCCAGGTGGGCGCATTCGGAAAAGAGATGACCAATGGTGCCGGCTACATTGCGTTGGCCGCTTTGATCTTTGGTCGTTGGAACCCGCTATACGCGGCACTTGCAGCGCTGCTATTCGGTTTCTCCGAGAACCTGCAGTTCGGCTTGGCGATCATCGGTTCGCACGTGCCGAGCGAATTCCTCTTGATGCTGCCTTATGCGCTTACCGTTATTGCAGTGGCTGGTCTTGTCGGCAAGGTCACCGGCCCCGCAGCCTCGGGCAAAGCCTACATAAAGAGCTAGGGGAGAACCGTGAGCCAGGAACAAAACCACACTTTGGGCACGGGCCTGCCGCAGATCGATTCAGTGGACTGGTCGGCTCTTGAGTTTGCCGCAAAGGCCGCCATGCGGACCTCTTATTCCCCGTATTCCAACTACCCGGTGGGTGCAGCTGCCTTCACCGATGATGGTCGACTGGTTTCCGGTTGCAACATAGAAAACGCCAGTTATGGCGTGACTCTTTGTGCAGAATGCTCGTTGGTTAGCGATCTGTTTCGCACGGGCGGTGGCCGGCTCGTTGCCTTTTATTGCGTGGACGGAAAGGGTGAGATTTTGATGCCCTGTGGCCGTTGCCGGCAGTTGCTATTCGAACACTCGGTGCCAGGAATGTTGCTGTCTACGGTTTCCGGCATCAAGACCATCGAGCAGGTCTTGCCAGACGCGTTTGGCAGGCGCGACCTCGAGGCGTACCGCGGCGATGCAAATGCGGCGGCTGCGGCCGTAATTGCCAGTGTTACCGGTCTGGATGGCCAACCTGAAGACTCTAAGAATGTGAGCAACTAAGAATGAGCGAATTCAGTGCTGTCGAGCTAATCATTGCCAAGCGCGAGCGCGGCGAACTGACAACAGACCAAATCAACTGGTTGGTTGCCAACTACACCTCTGGTGTGGTGGCCGACGAACAAATGGCATCGATGGCGATGGCAATCCTACTGAACGGCATGAACCGCCGCGAGATCAAAGACCTCACCATGGCAATGATTGCCTCGGGTGAGCGCCTGGACTTTAGTTCCCTTCCAACCACCACTTCGGACAAGCACTCAACTGGTGGCGTTGGAGACAAAATCACTCTGCCGCTGGCTCCGTTGGTTGCGGTGTTTGGCGTTGCGGTGCCTCAGCTAAGCGGTCGTGGCCTAGGCCACACCGGCGGCACTCTAGACAAGCTGGAATCGATTCCTGGATGGCGAGCGGCGCTAACCAACGACGAAATGTACCGCCAGCTGGCAGAGATTGGCGCGGTCATTTGCGCCGCCGGCTCTGGGTTGGC
>CAIYOE010000007.1 GCA_903927775.1 uncultured Micrococcales bacterium
CCAGGATCACACCCAGCCCCGCAGCCACAGCGAGTGCCGCTTCTAAGACAGCGGTGATGAAGGTGGTTTTGCGGCTAAACACTCTTCAAACTTATCTGGCTAAAGCAAAAGGCCCCCGCATTTGCGAGGGCCTTGAGCGTAGTTCTTTAGAAACTATAGAGCAGCGATGATTTCGCGCATCAGGGCAGCGGTCTCGGATGGAGTCTTTCCAACCTTGACGCCGGCGGCCTCGAAGGCCTCCTTCTTTGCCTGAGCGGTACCGGCCGAACCAGAAACAATCGCACCGGCGTGACCCATGGTCTTGCCTTCTGGCGCGGTGAATCCGGCTACGTAAGCAACCACTGGCTTGGTGACGTTGGCAGCGATGTAAGCTGCAGCCTTCTCTTCGGAGTCGCCACCGATTTCACCAATCAGAACGATTGCCTTGGTCTCTGGGTCTGCCTCAAAAGCGGCAAGGGCATCGATGTGGGTGGTGCCGATGATTGGGTCTCCACCGATACCGATTGCGGTCGACATGCCGATCTCGCGAAGCTCGAACATCATCTGGTAGGTAAGGGTTCCCGACTTGGAGACCAAGCCGATTGGACCCTGACCACAGATGTCCCACGGAGTGATACCCGCGTTGGATTTTCCTGGGCTGATGATGCCCGGGCAGTTTGGCCCGATTAGGCGGGTCTTCTCGCCCTTGGCAACGTTGTACGCCCAGGCCTCTGCCGAGTCGTGCACTGGAATGCCCTCGGTGATTGCAACTGCAAGACCAATCTCGGCGTCGATTGCCTCGATGATTGCGGCCTTTGCAAAGGCTGGTGGAACAAAGATGACCGAAACGTTAGCTCCGGTTGCAGCCATTGCCTCGGCAACGGTTCCGAAGACTGGCAACGAGGTGCCGTCTACGTCAACGGTTTCGCCAGCCTTGCGTGGGTTTACGCCACCAACGATGTTGGAGCCGCCCTTGAGCATGCGGCGAGTGTGCTTCATGCCCTCTGCGCCGGTCATACCCTGAACGATGATTTTTGAGTTTTCGTTTAGAAAAATAGCCATTTTTTGGTCTCTCTTCGCTTAGCGGTTGGCCAGCTCGGCGGCCTTGTCGGCAGCCTCGTCCATGGTCTCGACAACGGTTACCAGTGGGTGAGCGTACTCAGCCAGGATGCGACGACCCTCAACTACGTTGTTGCCATCTAGGCGAACAACCAGTGGCTTGGTGGCCGAGTCGCCCAGGGTGTTCAAAGCACCGACGATACCGTTTGCCACGGCGTCGCATGCGGTGATTCCACCGAATACGTTTACGAACACGCTCTTGACCTGTGGGTCGTTCAAAATCACGTCTAGACCGTTTGCCATCACCTCGGCAGAGGCACCGCCACCGATGTCTAGGAAGTTAGCTGGCTTTACGCCACCGTGCTTTTCGCCCGCGTAGGCAACTACATCGAGAGTAGACATAACCAGACCGGCACCGTTACCGATAACACCGACCTCGCCGTCTAGCTTTACGTAGTTGAGGTTTAGCGCCTTGGCCTTAGCCTCTAGCGGGTCAACCTTGGCGATCGAAACTTCTTCG
>CAIYOE010000008.1 GCA_903927775.1 uncultured Micrococcales bacterium
GGTTTCTCCTTATTAGTTAGAACGCCAGCAGGGCGGTTGCCCCCAGCGCCAAAGCGATTCCGATGCTCTGCGATAAAGCGAGCTTCTCTTTCAGAACAAATCTAGCCAGCAAGATGGTTCCCAATGGGTATAAAGCGGTTAACACACTCACAACGGTGAGGCTGCCCTGGCGCACCGCCAACACGAAAAGTAGGTTCGCTCCGGAGTCAAATACGCCTGTGGCCAACATGGTGAGCCAGGGTTTTGGGCCAAGTCCCTTGAAGGTGCTCGCCGCGACTCGGCGCGTGACCAGCTGGAAAATTACGTATCCGCCGAGCACCAAGCCATTGATGAGCCGAACCAGAATCACGGTTGCGATACCCGAACTGGCTGGAGCATTGTGCAGGCAAATCAGAACCACGCCGATGCCAACGCCGGCGCCGATTCCAAATAGCACACCTTGCGGCGATGGCAGGCGAACATCCTGGCCGGGCACAAACCCCACCAAAAACACGGCAACCAAAACCAGCGCGATCGCCACATAAGAAAGCCAGCCAAAGCGCTCTCCCAGAAAAGCACCCGCGATGGCCGGCACCAGGCCCGCAACAAGGGCGCTCAGCGGCGAAAGAATGCTAATCGGCCCGATGGCCAGCGCCCGATAAAACATGCTCAGTCCAAAGGCGCTAAAGACGCCACCGATGATGCCCCACAGGATCGCGGCAGGGCTGAATGTGGCCTGGAAAAGCCCAGAAACCAGCATGGATGAAAGAAAAAGCAGCCCCGCCCAAGCGGAAATACCGGTAACCAGAGTGGGTTTGAGTCTGCGGGAGGCGATCGCGCCAAAGAAGTCGGCGGTGCCGTAAACCAGTGAGGTTGCAAAACCAAGGATTACCGAGAGCACGGTTCAAGGCTAATGCCTTGAGCATTTTTCCTGCCGTGGCTACCATCGAAATAGGCGGGAGGGGATTTCCATGGGTTTCAAGTGGTTCAAGCGATCCAAAAAACCTATGCCTGCCCCAGCGCCAATGAGCGCCGAAGAGCAACGCCTAACCGCTCTCGCCCAAGCCGAACTTGCGGGCAACCTCTTGCCCGACGGGACCATTTTGGAGAATGTTCCAGATCGCTCGGCTATGGACAACATGCCGGTTACCGCGGGTGACTGGACCCTGCGATACGTAAACAGGCTTGGGCTTAAGCCGCTTTCTGCGCCGGGTTCGTGGCTAGGCCGAACGATTGATGATGTGAACGCCCAAGTCGAATACAACACTCTGCGCTCAAAGCGCCAGCGTCGGGAAGATTAAGTAAGCCAAGTTAAATCAAAAACCCCCAAGCCGAAGCTTGGGGGTGTTCGTGGCTCCGACCGGCGTCGATCCGGTGACCTAACGATTTTCAGTCGTTCGCTCTACCTACTGAGCTACAGAGCCAAGGCAAGCCAATGGCTTACTTTGCGATCCTGACGGGACTTGAACCCGCGACCTCCGCCGTGACAGGGCGGCGCGCTAACCAACTGCGCTACAGGACCTAACTGGTGTTTGAAAACCCTTCGCTTTATAGTGACCCCAACGGGATTCGAACCCGTGCTACCGCCGTGAAAGGGCGGCGTCCTAGGCCACTAAACGATGGGGCCTACAAAGCAATGGAGCTTTTCAGCACCGAGAGAAAAGCCTACTGCCTGCGGCGAGGTAACGCAACCCGAGCCGTTGCCGGTGTTAGCCTCGCTCCATAGGAGTAAGGAGGTGCGTTTTGGCCAACATGGTTTTCAAGGTTTTGGCACGCCTTGCTGTTGTGGCTTTGCTGATTCCAGCGATGCAGGCAGTGCCATCCTGGGCGGCCCCCAGCTATCCTTCCTGGGCGGATATTCAGGCTGCTAAAAACAAAGTTGCCGCTAAAAAAGCCCTGATTCAAAAACTTCAGGCGGTTATCGCCGACGAACAAAAGAACGCCGATGCACTTGGCAAAGTGGCGCTAATCAAGGGCGAGGCCTTCAACGTTGCTCAAAACGCGGTAGACGCGGTTGCCGTTCGAGTCAAAGCGCTGCAGGCGCAGGTAGACCAGGCAGGTGCTCAAGCTAACGCGGCCCAAAACGAGTTGGGCCAGATTGCCGCTCAGATGTACCGCGATGGCTCCGCGGGCACCACGCTCAACCTTTTCCTAGATCCGGGTAACGCCACCAACCTGCTTTACAAAATGGGAGCGCAAAACAAGGTTGCCCAGCAAAGCGACACCATTTACCAGCGAGCGGTGACCAAGCGTCAATACGCCCAGAGCCTGACCGACCAACTCAAGGTGGCCAAGCAGGAACTTGCTACCAAGGCAGCCGACGCCCGCGCTAAGTTCGACGACGCTCAAAAAGCGGCCAATGCGGTGCAGGCGCAGGTAAACGCAGACAACGTTCTGAACAAGACTTTTTACGCTCAGTTGGCCGTGTTGCAGAACACAACTGCTGACCTTGAAAGACAACGCGCGGAAGGTCTGGCCGCAGAAGCCCGCCAGAACGCAGGCACCTCTGAGCCAGATGCGCCTTCGCTTTACGACGTTGGCCCGCCAGATGACTCGCAGGTGAATACCGCAATCAACTTTGCCAAGGCTCAGTTGGGCGAGGCCTACGTGCTCGGAGGCATGGGACCGAGCGTTTGGGACTGTTCGGGTATCACCAAGGCTGCCTATGCCGCAGCCGGTGTTTACATTGGAACTCACTCGGCTACCAATCAGTTCATGACCCTGGCTTTGGCCCGAAAGTTGATCCCCGTCAAGGACGCCGTTGCCGGCGACCTCATGTGGTACACGCTTCCCGGTGCTGGCTTCAACGGAGACAAATACCACGTTGTGATTTACCTGGGCGGCGGAATGATGCTCGAGGCACCTAACCCGGCCCGTACCGTGCGTATTGTTCCGCTGCGCTACGGAGA
The DNA here is from genome assembly GCA_903927775.1 of uncultured Micrococcales bacterium. Lineage (GTDB taxonomy): Bacteria > Actinomycetota > Actinomycetes > Actinomycetales > Microbacteriaceae > Rhodoluna. Next base: position 2,889 of record CAIYOE010000008.1, read on the forward strand.
GCTCTTCCAGTACGCTGGGCGACCAACCGCCTAAAACTCTCGGCTGTCGCCAACTCAGCTCCACAAATTCCAGCCTCTTTGTAAAGCAGAAAACCCCGGTCCCGCCA
>CAIYOE010000009.1 GCA_903927775.1 uncultured Micrococcales bacterium
CGGCGGTCATCGCCAGCCTTGTTCGCAACGTCGGTTAGCTCTTGCGCCACCAATGATCGCAAAGCCTTGTCGTCGGCCAGAAGTGCCTCAAGTTCGGCGATCTCGGCTCGAAGCTGATTCGCTTCGGCTTCGAGTTCAAGTTTGCTGAACTTGGTAAGTCGGCGAAGACGAAGTTCCAAGATGTATTCGGCTTGAAGGTGGGTCAAGGTGAAACGGCTCATTAGGTTCGAGCGAGCTTCGTCGACTTCATCGCTGTTTCGGATAATGGAAATGACTTCATCGATGCTAAGAATTGCCTTGAGCAGTCCCTCAACCAGGTGGAGCCTCGCCTGACGCTTGCCCAAGCGGTTCTTGCTGCGACGACGCGTTACCAGGATGCGGTGTGCCAGGTAAACACCCAGTAGATCTCGCAGACCTAGTGTGGCCGGGCGTCCGTTCACGAGGGCAACATTGTTTATGCCGAACGAATCCTCCATTGGGGTGTAGCGGTAAAGCAGTTCAAGAACGCTCTGCGGGTCGAAACCGGTTTTCAGCTCGATAACCAGTCGGAGACCGTGGTTGCGGTCGGTCAGATCCGTTACGTCAGCGATTCCCTGAAGCTTCTTGTTGTTGACGCCATCCTTGATTTTCTCGATTACCTTCTCAGGTCCAACCAAGTAGGGGAGTTCGGTAACCACGATGCCCTGCTTACGTGGGCTCACGCTCTCGATTGAAACTCGGGCGCGGGTGCGGAACGATCCACGGCCGGTCTCATATGCGTCACGAATGCCATCTAGTCCAACGATGATGCCACCGGTTGGTAGATCGGGACCAGGAACATATTCCATTAGGTCGGCGATGGTTGCCTCTGGGTGGTTCAAAAGGTAGATGGCGGCGTTGACTACTTCTCTTAGGTTGTGCGGTGCCATGTTCGTAGCCATGCCCACTGCGATACCGGCCGAACCATTCACCAAGAGATTGGGGAAAGCGGCAGGCAGAACCTCTGGCTCGCTCAGCTGGGCGTCGTAGTTTGGTTTGAAGTCAACTACGTCTTCCTCTAGGCCCTCGTTCATCAAAATCGATGCCGCAGTCAGGCGAGCCTCGGTGTAACGGGCCGCTGCTGGGCCGTCGTCCAGGCTGCCAAAGTTGCCGTGCCCATCGATCAGCGGCACACGAAGGCTGAAAGGCTGCGCCATGCGAACGAGGGCGTCGTAGATTGCTCCGTCGCCGTGCGGGTGGAGCTTACCCATTACCTCGCCGGTGACCCGAGCCGACTTTACGTGCCCTTTGTCTGGCCGAAGCCCCATTTCGCCCATTTGGTAAACGATTCGGCGCTGTACCGGCTTGAGACCGTCTCTGGCGTCTGGCAAGGCTCGCGCATAGATGACCGAATAGGAGTACTCCAAAAACGACTCCTGCATTTCATGCTGGAGATCAATGTCTTGAATTCGCTCTTGAGCGATGTTTTCCTGGGTCATAACTCTTTTACTTGTGCCTGTGACAAACTTATGGGGATGTCTACGATGCTACCCGCGCTGCCCAACACATTTGGGAGGCTATCCGACGTATTTGTCAGTTCATTGGGGGCAATCACGAAATCGGATAATCGTCTTGGTTTTAGGCCGGCAAAACGCGTTATTGCCGTTTTAGTAGATGGCCTAGGCGCGCAGAACCTCAAGGTAGCAGCAGGCCATGCACCTTTTCTAAACCAGGCATTAGCGGCCACTAAACCGATCTCATGCGGTTTCCCAAGCACCACCGCCACCAGCATCACGAGTTTTGGTACCGGTCTAAGCGCTGGTGAACACGGTCTGGTGGGCTACAAGGTATTCGACCGCCAGAACATGCGATCAGCCAACCTGCTTACGGGTTGGGGCGATGAACAAAGTGCCCTGACTTGGCAACCAAGACAAACCATTTCGCAAAGGGCTCTCGAGCAAGGTGTTGGGGCCTTTGTTATCGGCCCCAAGGCATACGCCAACACCGGTTTCACCTCGGCTACCATGCGAGACGCACAGTACCTGGCTGGAAAGACAATTTCTGAACGAGTAGACGTTGCGATCGAGTTGCTTCGCAAGAGGTCCGATGATTTCCTGGTTTACCTATACGTTCCAGAACTCGATCAAGCGGCGCACACCTTCGGCAGCGATTCGAGCCAATGGCTCGAGGGGGTCGAAGAAGTGGACTACCAACTTCGAAGGTTGTCGGGAGCTCTGGCCAAATCAGATGCGCTTCTGGTCACCGCAGATCACGGAATCGTTGATGTCCGAAGCGAGAACCACGTATACCTCGATGAAATCGCCGTGGATTGGGGACAAGTGTTAGACGTGTCCGGTGATCCTCGGGTGAACTTTATTTATCTTCAAGATTCTGAACAGGCCGAGGCATTCGCCAGCAGTTTACAAACCAAAATGCCCGATGGCATTTCGGTTTTGGCCCGAACCGTGGTGTTAGCTGAAGACTGGTATCGGGGAGCTAAAGCGACTGCCATCGAACGTCTTCCGGACGTTTTTGCCATAGCAACCAAACAGTTGGCTATGTACCACCGGAGCTTCGCGCCGGCCAAGAGCCTGGAAATGATTGGCCAGCACGGTTCTTTGTCATCTCGGGAACTAGCGATCCCGCTGCTGGGGTTTGGTGCCTTTGGCCCTAGAGGTTAGTCGTCTTCTTCTGGTTTCGTGCTGAACACGATCTCGTCCCAGCTGGGCATGCTTGAGCGTCCGCGTTTTGTCGAGGCCTTGGGGATCGATTCATCAGATTCGAGAGTGAATTCCGGTTCGACTTGACTGGTTACATCTGCTTTGCTCGGCTGAACAATGGGCATCGATGTTGTCTTGGTCAGCTCTTCTTCTCGGGCAATGCGCCTCTGACGAAGGGCGTCTAACAGGTCTGCGGTGTTTGCCAAGTTTTCTGCCGGTTCCGACTCGGGCGCGGCTTTCCCGGAGACTCGACCGAAGGGAACCACTCCGTCGTACTCGGCTGTGCGGCCCAGGTCTGCAGTCACTGTTGGAACTGGTTTGAGGCTTGGACTTTCATGAGTGTCATCCTCTTCAATATCCTCGGCCAGATCTGCCAGTTCACTTGATTCGACCACCGGCAAGTTAACCGGAGCGGCCTTTAGAGGGCTGACTGGGGCCAGCGTGGCGCTATTGACCATCGGGGTCGGCTCCGCCTCAGGCAGGAGGTTTGGAGACACTGTACGAAGTTTCGGCAGAGGCGAATCGGTGAGCGTTTGTTGCGCGGAAAGTTGCACTGCGACTTCGTTTTCGGGCGACAAGGCCAACTTTCGGGAGTCGAAGGCCCAATGTGCCACGGTATCTCCAAAGCGGCAGCTCAGCTGCCAACCGCCGTTGTCACTTTTTCTCGCCGTCCAGTTGTATTCAACCACTCCGTTGCTTGCGAGGCGGTTGGCAACTACCTCGCCGAATTCAATCTGTGTGCTGTCGCGGTATCGGTCGCCAGCCAAGGTGATTCGCACGCTCAAGGCGCTGCTAACTACGTGGTTTAGCTCGGCAATAACCGGAGCGGCGAACTTAGAGATGTATTCGATGCTCGCGCCAGTTTTGGCTGCTAGGTCCTCAACGCTTACTCCTGCTCGAACTTCGAGCTGGATTTCGCGAGGAGTCAGAAGGTCTGTGTCGGCTTCGGATACCTGGTCACGTCGCACAGCTTTGCGGACACCATCATCAACTAGTAGGCGGAATCGAGTTCCGTCGGCGCCCTCGAGGAGAAGGTACTCACCATCCGTGTTCAGATATCTCAGGTCTGGCATTCCCAACCACCTTTCTATTGGAAAGTTTGCCACGAATACAGCTTGGAACGGCCCTTTGTGTGTCCGTGCCGCAGGCCAATCTTGAGAAAGTTTTACCAAATCCGCTTGATCGGCGTGTTTGGTATTGCCAAAACGCTATTTGTAGGGGAGACTATGCACGCTTTGATACCCACGAATCGGAAGGCGTTAGCTAATGGCTACTGACTACGACGCTCCTCGTAAAAACGATGATGACACTACCTCTCTTGAAGAAATCAAGGAAGGTACTACAACAACGCCTCGAGCTTCCGATGACATGGATGAGGCCGAAGGTGCCGCCGGTTATCTTGCTGCTGAGTCAATCAACGAGGACTTAGAGGTCATTGTCTTGCCAAAGCAGGACGATGAGTTCACTTGCATGGAGTGTTTCATTGTGAAACACCACTCGCAGCTGGCCACTGGCAAGAAGAGCATTTGCATGGAGTGCGCTGCCTAATACTCCTACAGCTAGTGGATCTTGAGGTTGTCCAAAATCTCTACTACGCGGTCTGGATCCCTTGTTGCAACTAACCAGTAGGGAGTCGAGTCGTTTTTATCATCGATGAAAACCTTGACGTGTGTCTTCACTGAAATTTGAAAGCGGACGTATGCTGCTGGATTCAGTTTTACGCCGCGTTCCTCGAAACTCTGCTTATTTGAAATCGCCTCGGCACCGGAAATGACGCTTAGAGGCAATAGCGAGTCTCCAACGGCAAAGCCCGATGAGTCGATTTCTACGAGCGGACTCGCAAACCAAATGCTGACCAAAATGGCTATCGTCACTGAAACGCCAACGACTAACCCTGCCTGAACCGAAAACGGCAAGAGCGTTAGGTAGGCGGTCGGAATTACTAAAAGCACCGGTAAAAGCGAGGTAATGCTTGGCACCACGCGCTCTCGGTATTTCAAATCATCGGTGTTCTTCACATGCTTAGATTACGCTCTTAGAAATGAGCGAATTACCTGTTTTGATTGTTGCGAATGACGAGTTCATGCCTTCGTATGCTCACCCGGGAGACGCCGGAGCGGACCTCAGGTCAAGAGTTCAAGCGCTTATCCCAAGCGGTGAGAGAGCGACTCTGGCGACCGGCGTGTCTCTGGCATTGCCAGATGGCTATGTAGGTTTAGTCCACCCTCGTTCTGGCTTAGCCGCCAAGCATGGGATCACCGTGCTCAACGCTCCGGGCACAGTCGACGCGGGCTACCGAGGCGAGATAGCTGTGACGCTCCTAAACACCTCATCGCAAGACTTTCAAGTGAATGTCGGAGATCGTATCGCCCAACTGGTGATTCAACAGGTCGAGCGAGCGCATTTCGTTGTAGTGGATCGTCTGCCGGGAACACACCGCGGCGAATCCGGCTTCGGCTCGACCGGAACGAACTAGGAATAAGTTATGAACCTGCAAAGCCAGAGCAATCGCTCTGTTATCGGCCCTTTAGACATAAGTGAACTGCATGCACCAGCGCCTCTGGTTGATTTTGGTTCAATAAAAATTCCTCCCGCCGCAAATCTCGAACTCAGACTAGAAATCGAAGAGGGAACCAATCGTGTGGTAGCAGTTGCCGTCGACTCCATGGACTCCACACTTCAGCTTCAGGCTTTTGCTGCCCCAAAAAGCGAGGTAGTTTGGCCGGATGTCCGAGCCCAGCTGACAACTTCGATAAGGGAACAGGGCGGTGTTGTTGAGGAGAGACTAGGTTCATTTGGACCCGAACTTCTGGCTAAGTTGCCCATCATGGACGAACACGGCGCAGTTCAGAGCCACCGCTTTGCTCGTTTTATCGGCGTCGACGGACCCAGATGGTTTCTCAGAGGGCTGATTGGTGGAGCAGCGATCCACGATCCGGCGGCTGCGTCAATCATCGAGGGAATATTCCGCTCGGCGGTAGTTGACCGAGGGAGCGAGCCTATACCGCCTCGCGATCTACTGCCGCTAGCTGTGCCGCCGGGTGTGGTTACTCCACCAAGAAACCTGATCGGTTAGTTCAAGTGAGCGATTCGAGTGAAACAAAAAAGGTTGCCGCTCAGCGACTTGGTTTGCGCATGGAGGGGCAAGAGGCTGTTTTTGATACGAAGTCGTTGCTGGCCAGCCTGGGTGGCTGGAGCGGAATTGTTGAATCCACAATCCCTGCAACGGCTTTTTTAGTGGTTTATACGTTCACCAAAAACGTTCTGGTTAGCGTCTTAGTCTCTGGTTCGCTATCGGTCATTTCTATCGTCCGTCAGCTCATAATCAAGAAACCTGTGTCTCAGGCCATCGTAGGACTAGTCATGATTGGGATTTCCACCTACCTGGCTACCAGACAGAGCGGGTCGGCCAAGGATTACTTCATCCCCGGGTTCATTACCAACATTTGTTACGGCAGTGTTCTATTAGTCTCGGTCCTGGTGCGTTGGCCGCTGATTGGCCTAGCTGTGGGATATTTCAAGGGTTGGGGAGTCTCGTGGCGCAAGGATAAGCAGTTGCGAGCCCGTTTCGACCTGGTTACCTCCATGTGGTGCGCACTTTTCGGTGCTCGCCTCGCAGTTGAGGTGCCACTGTATCTGACCAACAACATCGAGGCTCTGGGAATCACTAAGTTATTGATGGGTCTGCCGCTTTACGCGCTAACTCTTTGGTTCACTTGGTTATCGCTTCGGAGCGTCATTCAGGTACGCAGCTAGTGGTATTTTTGTTCATGTTAGAAGCAGTTAGTTAGGGAGTCGGCCTTTGTCCAACGTAAACAGTTTCGGTTCGTCCGATGTCCTAAAAGTGGGGGACAAGTCCTACCGCTATTTCAACTTGAATTCGGTAGACGCAAAGACCCTGCCATTCAGCCTCAAGGTCTTGCTAGAGAACCTTCTGCGCACCGAGGACGGTGCCAACATCACCAAGGATCATGTAAACGCGATCGTCAATTGGGATCCGAGTGTCGAGCCTGACACCGAGATTCAGTTCACCCCAGCTCGCGTAATCATGCAGGACTTCACAGGAGTACCTTGCATCGTAGACCTAGCGACCATGCGTGAGGCCGTTGCCGAGCTTGGCGGAGACCCAAAGCGAATCAACCCGCTGGCTCCTGCCGAGATGGTTATCGACCACTCAGTTGTAATCGACGTTGCTGGCTCAGCTGATGCATTTGAGAAGAACGTTGAATTCGAATACGCGCGAAACGGCGAGCGTTACCAGTTCCTGCGCTGGGGCCAAACCGCTTTCAACGACTTCAAGGTTGTCCCTCCTGGCACCGGCATCGTGCACCAGGTGAACATCGAGTACCTTGCCCGAACCGTCATGACCCGCGAGGTCAACGGCGAGCTTCAGGCCTACCCTGATTCCTGTGTGGGAACCGATAGCCACACCACCATGGTCAACGGTCTCGGCGTCCTTGGATGGGGTGTTGGCGGCATCGAGGCCGAGGCAGCCATGCTTGGTCAGCCAGTATCAATGCTGATTCCAAAAGTTGTCGGCTTCAAGTTGGTCGGCAGTATCCCTATGGGCGTTACCGCTACCGATGTGGTTTTGACCATTACCGACCTGCTTCGGAAGCACGGTGTAGTGGGCAAGTTTGTTGAGTTCTATGGCGAGGGCGTGACCTCGGTGCCGCTGGCCAACCGCGCCACAATCGGTAACATGAGCCCTGAGTTTGGTTCAACCTGTGCAATCTTCCCGATCGATCAGGTCACCCTGGATTACCTCAAGGTAACCGGTCGCAGCCAGGAGCAGATCGAACTTGTAGAGGCTTACACCAAGGCACAGGGTCTTTGGCACGACCCAAGCATTGAGCCACGCTTCTCTGAGTATCTAGAGCTAGACCTAAGCACCGTAGTACCAAGCATCGCTGGACCAAAGCGCCCACAGGACCGCATTGAACTCAGCGACGCCAAGGAGGCCTTCACTAAGGTCCTCCCGACCTACAGCGCGCAGGCTTCTAAGCCAACCGCGGTGGCCGGATCCGACTATACGATCGACAACGGTTACGTGACTATTGCCTCGATCACTTCTTGCACCAACACCTCAAACCCATCGGTGATGTTGGCTGCTGGTTTGTTGGCACAAAAAGCAGTCGCCAAGGGTCTAAAGGCCAAGCCATGGGTAAAGACCTCGTTGGCGCCTGGATCCAAGGTAGTTACCGAGTACTATCACAAGGCCGGTCTAACCGACTCGCTAGACGCACTCGGCTTCCAGCTCGTTGGCTACGGTTGCGCAACCTGTATCGGTAACTCTGGCCCTCTAGAAGCTGAAATCACCGATGCAATCAACCAGAACGACCTTGCTGTCACCGCGGTTCTATCCGGCAACCGTAACTTCGAAGGACGCATCAACCCTGATGTGAAGATGAACTACTTGGCTTCGCCTCCGCTGGTAATTGCCTACGCGCTGGCTGGAACCATGGACTTCGATTTCGAGAACGACGCACTTGGTCAGGACAACGACGGTAACGATGTTTTCCTGAAGGATATCTGGCCAAGTGCCGAAGAAGTTCAGAAGACCATCGATGAGTCCATTAACAGCGACATGTTCAAGACTCAGTACGCGGGCGTTTTCGAAGGAGACGCACGCTGGAAGGCCCTACCAACTCCTGAAGGCGCAACTTTCACCTGGGATGAGAATTCGACCTATGTGCGAAAGGCGCCTTACTTCGATGGCATGAAGAAGACACCCGATGCCGTTACCGACATTACTGGTGCGCGTGTTTTGGCAAAGCTGGGCGACTCTGTCACCACCGACCACATCAGCCCTGCCGGTTCCATCAAGGCGGACTCGCCTGCGGGTAAGTATCTTGCCGACAATGGTGTTTCGCGTGTCGACTTCAACTCCTACGGTTCACGCCGCGGAAACCACGAGGTCATGATTCGCGGTACTTTTGCGAACATTCGCCTACGCAACCAGTTGCTAGACAACGTAGAAGGTGGTTACACCCGCGACTTCACCCAGGCAGATGCTCCTCAGGCGTTCATCTACGACGCCTCCGCAAACTACCAGGAGCAGGGAATTGGCCTAGTAATCCTCGGTGGCAAGGAATACGGTTCCGGATCATCTCGAGACTGGGCGGCCAAGGGCACTCGGCTACTAGGCGTTCGCGCTGTCATCGTTGAGTCCTTTGAACGCATTCACCGAAGCAACCTGATCGGTATGGGTGTGATTCCTCTTCAGTTCCCAGCAGGGCAGAGTGCGGATTCTCTAGGCCTAGATGGCACCGAAGTCTTCGACATCGCTGGAATAGAGGCATTGAATCACGGCGTCACCCCAAAGACTGTTCGCGTAACAGCTTCGCCAAGCGCTCACTCGCCGGCAGGCAAGTCGGTTGTTGAGTTCGACGCAGTTGTACGCATCGACACCCCGGGAGAAGCAGACTACTACCGAAACGGTGGCATCTTGCAGTACGTACTCCGAAGCCTGGTTGCCTAGGAATAACGGAATCAACGCTTTGGTTGAGTCATCCATGGAACTCCTGCACAAGATAAAGAATCCGCGAGACCTTGACAAGCTCTCGCCGCTGGAACTCAAGCAGTTGTGCTCCGAGATTCGTGAGTTTTTGATTACCGAGGTAGCGCGCTCCGGCGGCCACCTGGGCCCAAACCTTGGCGTGGTTGAGACCACGGTCGCTATTCACAGGGTTTTCAACTCACCTCAAGACCCCATTATCTTCGACACTGGGCACCAGTCCTATGTGCACAAGTTGCTAACCGGACGCCAGGATTTCAGTACCTTGCGAACCAAGGCTGGTTTAGCTGGCTATCCGCAGCGTTCGGAATCAGTTCACGACGTTGTTGAAAGTTCACACGCTTCGTCGTCGCTGAGTTGGGCAGACGGCATTGCCAAGTCTTTCAAGGCCACAAACCAGACCGATCGATATGTCGTTGCTGTTGTTGGAGACGGCGCTCTTACCGGTGGAATGACTTGGGAAGCGCTCAATAACATCAGCCACGACAACGATCGCAAACTTGTGATCGTGGTCAACGACAACGGTCGTTCCTATGCCCCGACCATCGGTGGTCTGGCTAGGTACCTCAACGCTGTTCGAACCGAGAAGATGTACACCCGCGCTTATCGGGCCAGTCGACAGTTTTTTGAGAGTTTCGGACTGGTCGGCAAGTTGGCTTACTCAGCCGCTAGGGGGGCAGGCAAGGGCCTCTTAGGCGCATTCTCGCCAGTTGGTCTTTTCCCAAACCTAGACATAAAGTACATCGGCCCCGTAAATGGTCACGACCTAGAGGCCATGGAAGCGGCTCTTCGTCAAGCCCGAAAATACTCTGGTCCGGTTATCGTCCATGCGATTACCCAAAAGGGTAAGGGTTACGACCCGGCAATGCTCAACGACGAAGATCAGTTCCATGCCGTGGGCCAGATTGACCGCACGACCGGGGTCTCCCTAGAAGACAAATCTAGGGCAAGCTGGACGTCTGTCTTCAGCAAAGAGATAGTCAGCATTGCGGATCGGCGCAGCGATGTGGTGGGCATCACCGCGGCCATGTTGCACCCGGTGGGGTTGGCAGAGTTTGCTTCCAAGTACCCAAAGCGAGTTTTCGACGTGGGAATAGCGGAGCAGCATGCGGTAACTTCTGCGGCAGGAATGGCGTTTGGCGGACTGCATCCGGTTGTAGCCGTCTACGCCACCTTCATGAACCGAGCCTTCGATCAGGTGCTCATGGACGTTGCACTACACAAGGCCGGAGTTACCTTTGTTCTTGACCGTGCTGGTGTAACTGGCCCAGACGGGGCTAGTCACCACGGAATGTGGGATCTTGCCCTGTTCCAGGTTGTTCCAGGGATGCGCATCGCTTCACCACGAGACGCAGAGCGACTTCGCGAGGAACTAAACGAGGCGGTTGCCGTCAGCGATGCCCCTACTCTCATACGATTCTCCAAGGGCGCTGCGAACTCCGAAATCAAGGAGCTAAGACGCACCAAGGACGGCGTTGATGTTCTATTCGAAGCTGGCAACAAAGATGTTCTTCTGGTGAGTGTTGGCGCCATGGCTACAACAGCATTAGAAGTCGCGAGGCTGCTTGAGTCGCAGGGTATTGGCTCCACAGTTATTGACCCTCGGTGGGTGGTTCCGGTGCCTCAGAGTGTTTTGGAGATGTCTGCGGCTCACCGACTCGTGGTAACCATCGAAGACGGTGTAAAGGTTGGTGGTGTTGGTACTCGAGTTCGTCAGGATCTCCGTGCCGCACAAATCGACACTGCTCTAACCGAAATTGGTTTGCCAGACGAATTCCTGGAGCACGCCTCCAGAAACGAGATTCTGGAGCGGGTAGGCCTTACTGCTCAAGCGATCGCAAGAGACATTGTTGCCCAGGTTGTCGGATCTAGAATTCCTCACGCGAGGGCATTGGCTGAAACTACCGAGACCAACGTAAAGATTTAGTCTGCTACCTGCGCTGGTTCGGTGGTCGTTGGTGCTTCATTAGCCATCAAGGCTTCCGCGAATGGTGCGGAGCATGTTTGCGCCTGCCAGATTCTTGCTCCCGAACTTAGAAGTGCTTCATAGATTGCTTCCGACGAAATTTCGGCTGGTGGTAACCAAGCCAACTGACGAAGGTAGTCGGGAGTAAGGATGTTTTCTGGCGGAATGTTCATAGCTTGACTCAGTATGGTCATTGACGGCTTAAGTTTTGCCAGTCGAGCCTCGGCCTCCGGAAAGCGGTTCGCCCAAGACCTGTGGTTGGGAATCCCTGTGTTCGGAAGCTTAACCGGTGGTAGATCTAGGCTGTTTACGCCTTGCTCTAGTGCCTTCCACCAGGTGTCAAGGTATGTTCGGCTGGCTCGTCCATGGAAATCTTTGCGCGCAGCCAGCTCGCTACGGCTTTTTGGTGTGTCCTTTGCAACTGCCACGATGGAGGCGTCGGGTATTAATCTGCCTGGCGAAACGTCTAGTTTTTGAGCCAGAGCCTCGCGCGCTGTCCAAATATCACGGGCAATCGCGAGTCGTTTGGAGTCCTTGACTTCGTGAAGTCCGTTTAAGCCACGCCAGCGATCAATCTTGGGCCCTTTCGGAGCAAAATCCAAAAGGTGTGCGAATTCTTGTCTAGCGAACTCGGTTTTACCCTGCTCTTCTAGAGCTGTAGCAACCGCATCCATAAGTTCCACTAAAACGTCGACGTCCAGTGCCGCGTAATTAAGCCAGTCGTCAAGCATTGGCCTGGTACTCCAGTCAACAGCGGAGTGTTCCTTTGCCAAACGGTATCCCAGTTGGCTTTCACACATGGCACCGAGGCCGACTCGAGGGAAGCCGGCGATACGACCACCCAGTTCAGTGTCAAAAAGCGCCGTGGGCTTTAGGCCAAGCTCTGCTAGGCAGGCCAGGTCTTGTGTTGCGGCGTGAAGAATCCAAGTGTCCGTTGCTAAAAGTTCAGCGAGGCCTCGAAATGGTTCGATTGAAACTTCTGGTGCAATAGCAAATGGGTCAATCAGGTAGATGGCTGAATCGCCGCGTGTGACCTGAACTAGGTATGCCCGCGCCGAATACTTGAAGCCGCTTGCTCTTTCCGCATCCAACGCGAACGGTCCTCTATTGCTTGCCAGTTCGGCTACTGCGGAATTGAGTCCCTCTTGGTCCTCAACCAATACGACTCTGGTATTTCGCGGTGC
>CAIYOE010000010.1 GCA_903927775.1 uncultured Micrococcales bacterium
ACTTTCACGGCGGATAAGAGAAAAAAGAGAAAACGGGCTCCGGAAAACCGAAGCCCGTTTTTTGCGTTCTAAGTCCTAGCAGAGGCGAGTAGCTGGGCTGACCATCAGTGCTGGGTCAAACTTTGCGAAGCCATCCAAGATTCCATCGATGCGAGTCATTACCTCGGCTGGAATCTTGACACCAACGGCTCCAAGGTTCGAACTGATCTGCTCCGGACGCGAGGCACCAACAATGGCAGCGCTTACGTTCGGGTTCTGCAGTGTCCAGGCCAGAGCCAACTGAGCCATGGTTAGGCCAAGTTCATCGGCCACCGGCTTTAGGTTCTGAACCGCGGTAAGTAGGTCGTCCTTTAGGAACTCCTGAATCGAGCCACCGACCTTCTCGTTAGCCGCGCGCGAGTCCGCAGGAGCAGGCTGTCCAGGCAGGTACTTGCCGGTCAGCACGCCCTGGGCCATTGGGCTCCAGACAATCTGACTTACGCCTAGTTCCTGGCTGGCTGGAACCACTTCGGCTTCAATTACGCGCCACAGCATGCTGTACTGAGGCTGGCTGCTGATCAGTTGGAAGCCCATTTCGGTTGCCAGAGCGTGGCCGGCACGGATTTGGCTGGCGTTCCATTCCGAAACACCGATGTAAAGAGCCTTGCCCTGGCGAACGATGTCGGCAAAGGCACGCATCGTTTCTTCGAGTGGGGTCTCGTAATCGAAGCGGTGCGCCTGGTACAGGTCAAAGTAGTCCAAGTTCATGCGCTTTAGCGAGCCATTGATGCTCTCCATGATGTGCTTGCGGCTAAGACCGGTGTCGTTGGCGCCGCGCTCTGCAACAGGCCAGTAGCACTTGGTGAAGATCTCGAGGCCCTCGCGGCGCTGGCCCTTGAGGGCTTCGCCCAAAACGGTCTCGGCGGCCTGGTTTGCGTAGACGTCTGCGGTATCAAAGCTGGTGATGCCGCCGTCTAGGGCTGCGTGCACGGTAGCAATCGCGGCGTCGTTGGTCACCTGGCTAACGTGAGTAAGCCAGTTTCCGTAAACCAACTCCGAAACCTTGAAGCCGCTGTTTCCTAGGTAGCGATACTGCATTTCTAACTCCTTTGTTATTTATGAATGCTTTGTGGGGCAGGTTGCACCCAACAGTTGACTGGGATCGCGTCTTGCCGCCCTCCCGCAACAGTGGGAAAGCTATTTCTTGACGCCTCGGCCAACCTGTGGCTTAGGTAGTCGCATCGAGCGAAGCTGAGTGCTGCGAACCGCGGCATACCAGCGCAAGCCCTTCTCGACCTTGCCCTCGCCAAATTTCTCGGCAACCTTCTTCTGAGCGTTTTTGCCAATGATGAAAGCATCGATGAAGATGGCGATCATAAGAACCCACATCACGAGCGACAGAATCAGCTGAAGCTCCGTGCTCTTGAAGGTGCTAAGCAAAAGCACAACAACCATCAAAGGCACCATGGCCTCACCGATGGTGAAGCGCGAATCCACTAGGTCCCGAACCATTCTGCGCTGTGGACCGCGGTCGCGGGCACTAAGGTACTTGTCTTCTCCGGCGTTCATTCCAGCGCGGGCGCGGGCGCGTTCCGCTGCCAATTTAGCCTTCTGAGCCTTGCGCGCCTCCGGGGTGCGATCGCTCATGATGGTTTTGCGATTGGCCGCTTCTCGTTCTTTGCGGCTTGGAGTTGCCTTGCCCTTGGTCTGCGCCGCGGTGCTTGG
>CAIYOE010000011.1 GCA_903927775.1 uncultured Micrococcales bacterium
CGCGTGATATCCCTCGACAACTCCGAGGGCCAGCCAGTCGTTAGACGCGCCTTCGGCGATGGTGATGCCAAGTATTCCGATTCCCAGCCAGATGGCTTTTCGGTTCAGCCACTTGCCCGAATCCTCCAGACCCGATTCACCGCGGACTTTGGGAGCTTCGATTCCGTTGCCAGCGACCAGATACCCATAGGTAAAAATCGGAACCAGCAACTGGAGTCCGGCCAGAATCACGATTTGCCAAAAAATAGAGAAGTTATAGGTCGCGGCCAAAGTGCCAAGACTCGCACCGGTGACAGTGCCTATTGAATACCCGGCATGCAGCCTTGGCATCAAGTTTTTTCCCAAGCGTTGTTCGATGGCAGTTCCATCAACGTTCATGCCCACATCGGTGAGTCCAAATCCCAAACCGGCAATGAAGCCGGAAGCCGTGTAGCCAAAAACCGAGCCTACAGAAGCAAAGTAAGCACCCGCGATCCATGCGAAAACAGCCAACACCAATCCCCAGGTCATGGCTGGTCTTGTGCCGATTCTAGTAATGATTCGGCCAGCTTGGCTAAGTGAAATAATGGCGCCGACAGAAGAAATAAGGATCAGCAATCCGAGGGTGGCCGTATTAACATGCAGAAGCTGCTTGATCAACGGGAGTCGAACCATCATTGAGGCCCCGGATAATCCCAGCGAGCAAAAGTAGATCAAAATCGCTATTTGCCAAGCCTTGGTTTTGGCTATTTCGGCCGGTGTCATCGGGGTCACCGCTAAAGTCTAGGGCTAGACCGACACGTGTCCGATAGACCTAACCCAAATAAACCGGAAGCTTGTTTCTAAGGCGACGATCGTTGGTTTCCTGAGTCTTACTCAACTGTTCCAGAAGGTGCTTGCGAAGCCCGACCTTGACCTCAGCTTTTTTGGCCACGGTTTTTGTCCACTTTATGGCCTCGGCCAAATCGTTGTGGAGTCCCAGAAGAGCCTGGGCCTTACCTAGCGCATCGATATGCTTTTGTTCGTTCTTGCCAAGCACGGGCAGAGAGGCCTCGGCAAGATAACGAAGGCGTTTGCATTCGATTCGAATCGCGTGTAACTGCGAGTTACTTGCGTTGCGAATATTGAGGTCAAGAATCTTCTTGGCCAAACGCTTGGATCTTTTGTGATTCAATTTTGTGATTTGGTTTTGATAATCAACGGTTAGGTCCGCGACCAAAGGGGTAGTTCTAAGAAAAGCGGTCAGGTCAATTAAAAGATCGTGAGTCTTCTTAGACTTAAATCCAACCTCGAGACGGGCTCGGGCGTTCAAAATTTGGTCGCTCAAAATTGTGCGCAATTGGCTCACCGCTCTGTCCTCGGGTAACCGTAGGTCTGCTAATGCCTGTGAAATGGTGGTGGCCAAGACATCCGCGTCGCGGGCGCGGCTTATCAGGTCATCTAGCCAGCTGAGTCTTTCCACAAAGTCCAGAGCGGTTGATTTTTCTTGAAAGAATCCACCCAAGCTTTTTAGGTTGGAACGCAACTTGCGAAGTGCCACGCGAAAATCGTGAAGACCCTCGGGGCTGTCACTTTGGACCACAAGAGGATGAGCTCGAGCGAGCTCTGTTAGGTGCACCAGAAAAACCGAGCGCACAAAATCTGCCCCTGATTCGACCCCCGACTTGGTCTGCACACCATTATTATTTCAGTTTATCATTCCAAAGTAGGCTACTTGGGTGAGCCAAAACCAAATGTTTACCAAAAATGCAAGTGGGGTTCGACTTGCTCCGTTCGTCTTGCTTGAGTTCACGGCTTTCACCTCGGCTATGTCCGGTTCCATGGTGTTTTTGCTTATGCCGTGGATCACGCTGCAGCTGACGCATAGTGCTTCAAGTGCCGGCCTTGCCGTCACGCTAACCGCTATTCCGGGCCTTCTCATTTCACCATTCTCAGGATCGCTGGTTGACAAATTCGGGCGTCGGCGGTCTGCAATTTTCATGGAACTGCTTCCTGCTCTGGCCAGCCTAAGCGTGGCACTTTTTGCTATGGCTACCCGAATGGATCTGACTCTCTTTCTAGTCCTCTCCGTTATTCGGGCAATTGTGGGCAGCGGAAACTTTAGTGCCCGAAAATCCTTGATCCCCGATGTGGCTACCGCAGGTGGGATTTCACTGGAGCGGGCCAACGGGATTCACGAATCGGTTGGTGCAGCAGGTTTTGCTATGGGCCCGGCGCTTGCATCGCTGTGTATTGGATGGCTCGGAGAGTTCAACACTTTTTGGGTGGTCGCAGGCCTTGGGCTTTTGGCGACACTCATCACCATGTTGATTCAAGTCACTGAACAACACGAAACCCACGATGAAGACGAAGGTCGTCACTGGGCCAGCTATGCCGTCCAAGGGGTGAAAATACTGTTCCAAACCCCGAGCGTGTTGATCCTGATGGCTACCGTTTGTGTTCTCGCAATCATTTACATGCCCACCGAATTGGTGGTTCTGCCCACCTACTACACCAGCATCCATAACCCGCAAGGCTTGGGATTCCTTATTGGTGTAATGGCAATTTTTACAACGATTGGCGCCTTATTGTTTGAGCGCCTGAATCGTCGATTTAGTTTTACCGCAATATTGCGGGTGGCCATTTTTGGAGTGGCACTTTCTATGGTGCCTATGGCATTCCTGCCGCCCCAGTCAGTCATGTTGATCTGCGGTGCGTTCCTTGGCTTAGCCTGGGGTCCGCTGCCTCCGCTTTTGAACACGGTGATTCAGCGAAAGATACCCGCTAATCGTCGCGGCAGAGTCTTTAGCCTTGAGATGGCAATTTGGACTGGCGGCCCGATTCTGAGCATGGGCTTAGCCGGTTTGGCCGTAGACGCATTTGGCGTTCGAGTCATTTACCCAGTGATTGTAGTTTTGGTTTTGGCAGCTGCATTGTTGGTCGCAACCAGAAAGTCGCTGGTCGATTTGAACACCGCGGACTACCAAAACGACTAACAAAAAATCGAGGACACAATGACTTCCGAACAGCAAATGGTGCTTTTTACCCTGATGGGTTTTCTTGGTCTGGGAGCTGGGTCAATCGTGTTGAGTCTGGTGACCATTTTTAGCTGGGGCAACAGAAGTTTTGCATTGATTCTCTCGGCTTCGACTATTGCCTTGGGTCTGTTTATGTATTTTGGTCTGGATCACTCCGGCATGTATCCAACCGCGATGGGGGTCTTGGCTTTGTTGATTGCACTAGTGCCGATTAGGAAACGGTCTTCAACAGAAGAAGATTAATCGCGACGGTGACCATGGTCAGGCCAATGACTGTATCCAGGATTCGCCAGAAGACAGGTTTCGCCAAGTACCGAGCCACCGCCCCTGCGCCAAAGCCCAATCCCGCAAACCACAAAAAACTAGCGGTCATTGCGCCAGCGGAAAACACCCAGTTTTGGTCTCCTTGCTGGGCCGAAAGCGAGCCAAGAAAAATAACAGTGTCTAAGTAGACGTGCGGGTTTAGGTAGGTGAAACCCAGCACGGTGAGCACAACAGTTTTTAGATTGCTCGTGGATTCGTCGCCGGGTTTGAGGCTCTGATTTTGAAAAGCTTTGAGAAAGGATCCGTAGGCGAACCAAAGTAGGTACGCCACCCCTAGCCACTTGAAAACGGTGATTACTATCGGCGCACTTTGAAGAACAGCGCCAAACCCTGCGGTTCCGGTGGCAATCAGCAGGGCATCGCTGAATGCGCAAATTAAAACCACAACGGCAGTGTGTTTGCGAGTAAGGCCCTGCCTGAGTACAAATGCATTTTGGGCACCGATGGCAACAATCAGGCCGAGGCCGGTCAATAGTCCAGTAATGAACGTGTTCAATTTGGTCCTGTGCCTTAGTACTGAGGATTTTGGTAGTTGTCTAGTCGATGTCTCGGCGAAGAGTAGAGAACATTGCTAAGACTGCAAATCCAAGACCATACGCCAGAAGTAGAAGTGCTGCCGGAACAGGATCCAGGTAATCGGCTGTATTTAGGCCCAGCCCGCTAGCTTTGTCTTTCACGTTCAGGTGAATGTTCATCATGGCGGTGATAAGCCCGGTTGGAAGATACTTGCCAATCTCGGTCCAAATCACAGCCAGAATCCGGTCAACCACCATCAGCCAGACCAATGACCCGGTTACCGCAGCGTTTTGGTTTCGAACCAACGTGCCAATCGCAACACCCACCACGGCAAGTACCGCTCCGGTAACAGCGGCTGCTGCCGTGTAGTTCCCCCAAATGTAATCGTGTGGTGCGGCAACGTGCTTGAAAAGGCTCAGCGCATAGGCTCCGGAACCGATGGCAACCCAGGTAGCAAAAACATTTATGAGCGCACCAATAACTGCGGCAACCCCGAGCTTGGTGATCAGCACCCGAGATCTTTTTGGTACGGCTAAGAACGTGGCCACCGCGGTGTGGTGGTGAAACTCACCAGCCATCATCAGAACACCGATGATCAAAACAAAGATGTATCCGCCCAGGCTCTTGGAATAAACGCCGTCCACTACATCGCTGTTGGTAAGTGGCATGGTCGCACCGTTGCCGATACGTGTCATTGCGTAGGGGCTAAATGCTGTGCCCAAAATTGCCAGGGCAACTGTGCCAAGAATCAGCCCGTAGGTGCTGCGCTGGTAGAAAAGCTTTCGTAGTTCTGCCTTTATAAGGTTCATGGCTTAACTCCAATCAAGCGCAGGAACGCTTCTTCTAGGCTTTGACCAGCCATGATTTCTTTGGCGTTTCCGCTGGCAATCAATTTGCCCTGGTTCACAATCATTACGTCGTCTACCGTGTGCTGCAGTTCGGCGAGTTGGTGAGAGGAAACCAAAATCGTTTTGCCCTGGTCGGCCAGGTTTCGCAAAAAGTCTCTTAGCCAGGCGATACCAATCGGGTCAAGTCCGTTGGCCGGTTCGTCCAGAACCAAAATGTCCGGATCTCCCAAAAGTGCAGCGGCCAGTGACAAACGCTGCTTCATGCCAAGCGAATATCCTTTGGTGCGCTTATTGACCGCCTGCCCCAGTTCCACTAAATCCAGAAGTGGCAGCACACGAGAATCATCGATGCCCGCAGCGGCACAAATCACCTTGAGATTTTGCTTGGCGGTCAACGCCGAATTGAAACCCTGGCTGTCAAGCACAGCACCCACTCGCTTTAGCGGGTCTGTCAGCTGA
>CAIYOE010000012.1 GCA_903927775.1 uncultured Micrococcales bacterium
GATGGCCTGGCAGCCGCCAGAGCCGAGTTTGGCGACCTGCCCATCCACTGCGCAGAGCCTTCTTCTTCTACGCAGTATCGGCAGCTTGAGGAATACGGCGTTGAGTTCGTGGAAAACGACCTGTTCCTGACCACCCGCAAACTGTTTGGGCTGTGGGCCGAATCGCAAAAAACTTTTGTGATGGAAAACTTTTACCGGGCCCAGCGCAACCGCCTTGGAATCCTGGTTTCGAATGGCCAGCCCGAGGGTGGGCGTTGGAATTTCGATGCCGATAACCGCTTGCCACCGCCCAAGAATTACACCTGGCCGGCGATTTTGGAACACGAACGAGACGCAATTGATTTAGCGGTTGCGCAGCAGTTGGATCACCAGGCAACCAAGACATGGGCCACCACTCGGCAGGGTGCTTTGAAGCAACTGGCTTATTTCATAGAGCACCATCTGGCGGGATTTGGCCCCTACGAAGACGCGGTGGCGGCCGATAACTGGGCCATGCATCACTCGCTACTCAGCCCGTATCTGAACAATGGTTTGCTCCACGCCAGTGAGTTGGTTCGTGCCGCCATCGATGCTTACAACGACGGGAAGGCGCCCATTGAATCGGTGGAGGCATTTGTTCGTCAGGTAATTGGTTGGCGCGAGTACATCAATGGAATGTATTGGTTTTTGGGCGAAGACTACCGCGAACGCAACGGGTTGAATGCCACACGCAAGTTGCTGCCGCTGTTCACCGATTCAACTAAGACCAAGATGAACTGCCTGGGCAGTGTGGTTGCCGACATCGAGAAGCGCGCATGGGTGCATCACATTCCGCGGCTCATGATTTTGAGCAATCTGGCCTTGGTTACGGGCACCAATCCTCAGGAGTTTCTGGATTGGATGCGCGAGCAATTCATCGATGCGGCGGAATGGGTCATGGTGCCGAACGTTATTGGCATGGCCGTGCACGCCGATGGCGGGCAGCTGATGACCAAGCCGTATGCGGCCGGTGGCGCCTACATTAGCCGCATGACCCAGTACTGCAAGGGTTGCGCCTACGACCCCAAGTTGCGGGCGGGCTCCA
Source organism: uncultured Micrococcales bacterium (assembly GCA_903927775.1). Taxonomy (GTDB): domain Bacteria; phylum Actinomycetota; class Actinomycetes; order Actinomycetales; family Microbacteriaceae; genus Rhodoluna. Next base: position 1,064 of record CAIYOE010000012.1, read on the forward strand.
ACGCTTGCCCGTTCACCACGCTGTACTGGGATTTCCTGGATCGTCACCGCGAAACCTTTGTAAAGAATCACCGCATGAGTCAACAGGTGAACGGCCTCAAGCGTCTGAGCGACCTTCCGGAACTTCGGGAGCGAGCTCAAGAAGTGCTGGCAGGTTTAGAGGCCGGCACAATCTAAATAAGTACATGCCTTTGGTTTTGCCATCGCCCGCGGGCGCTAGGGGCAAACTACTTGAGGATACGAATCAGTTTGCGGTTGACGAACTCTTCGATTCCGTAGCGACCAAGTTCGCGTCCGTAACCGGAGCGCTTGACTCCACCGAACGGCAACTCAGGGCTGTCTAGCGCAACGCCATTTACGTAAACCATTCCGGCTTCGATCTGGTCTGCTACGCGGGCAACCTGCTCTGGGTCGGTGCTGAACAGGTACGAGCCAAGGCCGTATGGGGTGTCGTTGGCCAAGGCAACTGCCTCGGCTTCGTCTCGAACCTTGTAAACCAAAGCCACTGGACCAAAGAACTCAACGTGGTGCGCAGGGTTGCTAGGGGTCACATCGGTGAGTACAACGCCACCAAAGTAGTTGCCGTTTCGCTCTGCCTGAGCGTAAACCTTGGCGCCGTTTGCCAGCGCTTCGTCAACCTGAGCGGCCAGGTTCTTGGCAGCGGCCTCCGAAGAAATCGGACCAAGGTAGGTGTCGTCTTCCATTGGGTTGCCCGGCTCAAACGAGGTCATCTTGGCGGCAAACTTGGCCAGGAATTCGTCGTAGAGGTCTTCGATAACGATCATGCGCTTGCCCGCGTTGCAGGCCTGACCGTTGTTGTCGTTTCGGGCGGCAATCGCCGAGTCAACCGCGTAGTCCATGTCGTCGGTGCTTAGCAAGATGAAAGGGTCTGATCCGCCAAGTTCAAGCACAACCTTCTTTAGGTGGCGGCCTGCTACCTCGGCTACAGC
>CAIYOE010000013.1 GCA_903927775.1 uncultured Micrococcales bacterium
AGACGACTCCCCAGAGGCGCTTGCAAATGCCCTACAGATTCAGCGCGAGCTGATTGCCGGCGGCGAGAAGGCGGTTCGTCTAGAGCGCCGACCAAAGAAGATCAACCTGTTATTGGAGTCTTTGGGCGCCCAGGGATTCGGGCGGTTTGCTTTTGTTGGGGCCGAAACCGCTTCGGTGGCAGACTTACAGTTAAAGGACATCGCTGGCTAGTTAGTAGCTAACTGGCATCGATGCCAATCATGGGCTGAACTAGGGGGACTCCATGGTCAAGATGATGCCGCCGAGCATGAGCGATCGCAGGAACTATGGCGAACGCACTATTTTCGACAAACTGTCCGAAGACACCGGTCACCAGGGATGGGTGGCCATCCATGGTTTGAAGCAGGCCATTACAGACAGGCAGTATCAAGCCGAGGGCGACTTTGTGGTTCTGGTTCCAGGCAAAGGCCTTGTGATCATCGAGGTCAAGGGCGCCACCAGCGCAACCCTGGATGGCGAGACCTGGACGTTCGAGGGCGTTGCACCCGATGCCGTGCACAAAGATCCCCTGAAGCAAATAGAGACCACCCGCGGCAACATCAAGCGCAGGTTCCGCGAGAACGACCTAAACGACTTTGAAATCCCCATGGCCCGGCTGGTTTGGTTACCTAAGTTAGACCCGTACCAGTTTGCCCAGATCGGAAACCGCGGACTGTTTGTGGGGCAGTGGGAATTGGCATTCAAGCCCGACTTGGCCAATGTTGCAGCCACCATCGAGCGTTGCCTGGACGAACACATTAGGTCTATGAAAGACAACCCCGATGTCCGTTACAAGCCCGAGACCTTTGATGACTCCTACGTTGACGAGGTGGTGAGGTTGCTGTTGGTTGAGGCCCGAGCAACCGTAACGACCAGCCATTTGACCGAAATCCAACAAAGTGAAATCACTCGAGCAACCGCAGCTCAGTTGGAGCTTGTGGATTCGATAATCGATAACGACAACCTGTATCTCGAAGGCGCGGCAGGAACCGGCAAATCAATGATGCTTGGCTTGGCGGCTGTGAAACTGGCCAATGAGGGTCAGCGAGTTCTACTTACCTGCTACAACCTGATGATGGCCGACTACTTTGCCGAGGCATACGGCCGGCATCCTCGAATCGATGTAATCAGCACCCACGATCTGTTCTTCAATACCATCCCTCAAAAGCAGGGCAAGGATGGGCAGCAGTGGTTCGACATCGAGCTGCCTAGGTTGGCTAGGAACGCCATCGCTGTGAATCCCGGTCTGGCCGTTTACGACGCCATTTGCATCGATGAGTTTCAGGACATTGCCTCTAAAGAAGAGGTGGTGTCGTCAATTTTTGCCTACTTTAGCCCGGACAGCGCATTTGATCCGCGTGTGGTTTTGGCCGGCGATGACTCTCAGAATCTCTACGGAAGCCACGGTGGGCCTGCCTCGTATGAGATTGCCAAAGAGATTTTCCCCAATCTGACCAAGTTCAAGTTGTTCAAGAACTGTAGGCAAGCGCCAGGCTTGAGCGACAAAGTATTTGAGTTTTTGTCGCTCAAAGTCGATGGCTTTAAGCACGCAGTACCACGAGACGTTGACTCAGCGTTTGAGGTAGTTCGACCCCAAGAGGGCCAGGAAATCAAAG
>CAIYOE010000014.1 GCA_903927775.1 uncultured Micrococcales bacterium
GATCACTCCGGGAAACTTCATCTTTAGAACTCGCGAGTTCGAACAGATGGAAATGGAGTTCTTTGTCGAACCTGGCACCGATGAAGAGTGGCACAACTACTGGATTGAACAGCGCCTTAACTGGTACACCAACCTTGGAATCAAGCCAGAGAACCTTCGCCTGTTTGAGCACCCAAAGGAAAAACTTTCTCACTACTCCAAGCGCACCGTTGACATCGAATACCGTTTCGGTTTCCAGGGCAGCGAGTTCGGTGAGCTCGAGGGTATTGCGAACCGCGGTGACTTTGACTTGCGTACGCACTCGCGCGAATCGGGCAGCGACCTTTCTTACTTTGATCAGGCAAAGGGCGAGCGCTGGTTCCCTTACGTAATTGAACCTGCCGCCGGTCTCACCCGCTCGCTTATGGCTTTCTTGGTAGACGCCTACGCCGAAGACGAAGCCCCGAATACCAAGGGTGGAGTAGACGTACGTACCGTACTTCGTTTGGACTACCGTTTGGCTCCCGTAAAGGCAGCCGTGTTGCCGCTATCCCGCAACGAGGACCTCTCGCCGGTTGCACGCAACCTGGCTCAGGAGCTGCGCGGCTACTGGAACATCGACTTCGATGACTCCGGTGCAATCGGACGCCGTTACCGTCGCCAGGACGAAATCGGAACCCCTTTCTGTATCACTGTGGACTTTGATTCGCTCGAAGACCAGGCCGTAACCGTGCGTGAGCGCGACACCATGGCGCAGGAGCGTGTATCGCTGAGCAAGCTTCGCGAATACCTCGGCGCCAAGCTTCTGGGTTAACCATGAACCCGGGTGCAACGGCTTTAGATAACTCGCTACCTAGGGCGGCACAACCGCTCAAGTTTGGCAAGTTGACTATTGGCACACCCGTCGTCTTGGCCCCGATGGCCGGCATCACCAACACCGCGTTTCGTCGGCTATGTCGCGAATTCGGTGGAGGGCTTTATGTCTCGGAAATGATCACGAGTCGCGCGTTAGTGGAGCGCACCGATGAATCAATGCGGCTGATTGGGCACCATCCCAGCGAACAAATTCGTTCCATTCAGCTCTACGGAGTGGACCCGAAGACCATCGGTGATGCTGTTCGAATGTTAGTTGCCGAAGACAGAGCCGATCATATCGACCTGAACTTTGGTTGCCCGGTTCCCAAGGTAACTCGCAAGGGTGGGGGAGCCGCATTGCCCTGGAAGCAGGATCTTTTTGCCTCCATAGTTCAGAGTGCGGTAAAGGCGGCTGGCGATATCCCACTGACCATCAAGATGCGCAAAGGTATCGATGCCGATCACCTGACTTACTTAGACGCAGCAAGGGCGGCCCGCGATGCCGGTGTAGCAGCCATTGCGCTGCACGCTCGCACGGCAAGCGATTACTACTCGGGGCACGCCGACTGGAGTGCAATCGCAACGCTTCGTGAGGCCATTCAAGATGTGCCGGTTTTGGGAAACGGTGACATTTGGAGCGCGGCCGACGCCATTAACATGGTGCGCCAAACCGGAATCGACGGCGTGGTGGTTGGTCGTGGTTGCCTCGGGCGTCCATGGCTATTTGCCGACCTGCAGGCCGCTTTCGACGAGTTTCAGCGCGATCCGAGTTCAAATGCGGCAATCGACCCGGTGCAGCCCACGCTTGGTCAGGTTGCTCAGGCGTTTAAAAAGCACGCCGAACTGCTGACCGAATTCTTTGATGAAGAAGCCAGAGCTTGCCGAGACATTCGAAAGCATGTGGCCTGGTACTTCAAGGGTTATCCGGTGGGCGGCGAGTTCCGTGCCGCTCTGGCACAGGTGCAAAGTCTTAGTCACATGGATGAAATCCTGGCCACCCTGGACTGGGAGGTGCCTTATCCGGGAGACGAAGCCGAGGGGCCTCGCGGCCGGCTTGGTGGGGCCAAACAGACAGCGCTTCCGGAACATTGGCTCGATTCCAGAACGTTGAATTCGGAGCAGCAGGCAGTGTTGTTAGACGCCGAACTTAGCGTTTCCGGAGGCTAGTGGTGACCGAGCACGGCTACACGGATTTTGACCGGGAGCGTTTCCTGCCAGAAGAAAGACGCCCGGGGACCCTGCGTGGTGAGTTCACCCGAGACCGTGCCAGAGTGCTGCACTCATCGGCGCTGAGGCGACTGGGTGCTAAGACTCAGGTGCTTTCGCCAAGTACTGGCGACTTTGCTAGAACCAGACTTACGCATTCGCTTGAGGTGGCTCAGATCGGCCGTGAAATGGCAAGCGATTTAGGCCTAGACCCCGATGTGGTCGACCTCGCTTGTCTGGCACACGACCTAGGTCACCCGCCATTCGGACACAATGGGGAACACGCTTTGAATGATTGGGCCGATGAATTCGGCGGCTTCGAAGGTAACGCCCAAACCTTGCGTCTGCTCACGCGAATTGAACCAAAAGTCTTCGGCCCAACCGGTGAGCCATTCGGACTAAACCTGACCAGAGCCTCGCTTGATGCCACTTGCAAGTACCCTTGGGCCAGGGTCGACTCGCAGGATCTTGGCGGTCAGCCACGTGCCAAGTTTGGTTATTACCTAGACGACAAACCAGTCTTTGATTGGATGCGTAGGGGAGCCGACGAAGGTAAATCGGTTGAAGCCATGGTCATGGACTTTGCCGACGACGTTGCTTATTCGGTGCACGACTTTGAAGACGCGATTGTCAGCGGGTACGTGAACTTGGCAACCCTGGCGGACCCGGCAGCAGAAGCCAACATTCTGCAGCAGGCCAGCGAGTGGAGTAACGGCGCATTTTCACTGGAAGTCCTATTCGATGCGCTTCGCAGGCTGAGACTCAACACCTACTGGCCAGTTTCCTATGAAGACACGCCATGGGATCTCGGTCGACTCAAGAATCTGACAAGTTCTTTGATTGGTGGTTTCGTGCAGCGGACCACCAAAAACAGTTTCGCCTGGGCGCAGGAAGGTGAGATATCGCGTTACGGATCTAACCTTGTGGTGCCAAGCGACGTAGAAGAAGAAATTGCTGTGCTCAAGGGTGTGGTTGCCGGTTTTCTAATGGCACACGAAAGCCGACGTACCTATTACGAATGGCAGCGCGCAATTCTTACAGAACTCAGCGATGCCCTGTTGGCTGCCAATGGTGAGCACCTCGATTCCTACGGCAAGGCTGCATGGGCAAACGCTGTCACTCAGGAACAGCAGTACCGTGTCGTTGTCGACACCGTAGCTTGCCTAACCGACCAACGAGCAATAACCATGCACCACCAGTTGGTGACCAACGCCAGCGGGAAACACCTGACTTAGCTTGAACATAGGATTGAGGTTATGGCAGGCAAGATTCGAGCGAGCGACATAGAAGAAGTCAAAGCTCGAATTAACATCGCCGATGTAATCGGGGATTACGTTCAGCTCAGAACCGCATCGGTTGGTTCGCTAAAAGGCCTTTGCCCTTTCCACGACGAAAAATCGCCATCGTTCAACGTTCGCCCATCGCAGGGTTTCTACCACTGTTTCGGTTGTGGCGAAGGCGGCGATGTCTACAAGTTTGTTCAGCAGTTAGACGGCCTCAATTTCACTGAGGCAGTCGAAAAACTAGCGGGGCGAATCGGCTTTACGCTCACCTACGAGGCTGGAAGTTCGAACGACTCAGGAGCAGGCGTCCGAAACCGCATCCTTGAAGCCAACTCACTGGCGGCAAGTTTTTATGCTGATCAGCTCGTTACCGAATCCGGCTCTACAGCCCGCGATTTTTTACTCGGGCGCGGTTTTGATCAAAGCGCAGTCGAGCATTTTGGCATCGGTTTCAGCCCCAAGGGTTGGAGCGGGCTCACCGATTACCTCAAGGCCAAAGGCTTTGGCATCGATGAGTTAGTGCTTGCAGGGCTTGCCGCCCAAAGTGAAAAGGGTGGCTACGACAAATTTCGTGGCAGGGTTATGTGGCCCATCAAGGACGTCTCCGGTTCGGTAATTGGTTTTGGTGCTCGCAAGTTATTCGAGGACGACAACGGTCCTAAATACCTGAACACCTCGGACACGCCGGTTTATCACAAGTCGCAGGTGCTGTACGGTATCGATTTGGCTCGTAAGGACATCACCAAGCAGCAAACCGTGGTGGTGGTCGAAGGCTACACAGATGTGATGGCCTGTCACTTAGCCGGCGTTACCACCGCGGTTGCAACCTGCGGTACCGCTTTCGGAGACGAACACATTCGTATTTTGAACCGAATGCTGGTGGGGAACTCGTCACCCGCTCAGGTGATCTTTACCTTCGACCCAGACGCGGCAGGCCAAAAAGCCGCGATGCGTGCCTTCGAAGACAGCCACAAATTCGCGGCACAAACTTTTGTTGCAATCGGCCCAAACGGGCTAGACCCCAGCGACCTTCGACAGGCTCAGGGAGATGAAGCTGTTCGCCTGATGGTGCAAAATAAGCGACCTTTGTTCGAGTTCGCCATTCGCCAAAAACTTGCCATGTTCGATTTGAACTCCCTTGAGGGTCGCGTGGCAGCGGCCAGAGCGGCTGCGCCTGTCATCGCTGGAATCAGGGATGAAGCGCTCAGACCCGCTTATGTTCGCGAGTTGGCAGGCTGGGTAAGTTTGCCACCAGACGAGGTGTCGCGAATAATCGCAGACGCTCAAAAGGTTAAGCGAACCAACGATGTAGCCAAATTACGGATAGACCAGGCGCAATCGTCCGATGATCTTCCTCCAACAACCCCAGAAGAGGGCTTTGCTAACGTAAACCTCGCAGATCCAATAAACCTTGTGGAACGACAAACGCTCGAGGTCTTGGTTCAGTGTCCGCAGAGTTTCAATCAGGGTCAATTGCAGCGCATTGCTGCCGCTGGCATGTCGGCTGCGGCCCATAACGCTTTGCTGCAATGTGTGGTTAAGGCCCTAAGTGCCGATTCTCAAACCTGGCTCGGGCGGATTCAGAGCGTAATACCTGGGGGTCTGGAACCATTGCTTCGGGCGGTGGCGGCTAAGGCCCTGCCGGTCACTACTCCGGCTCAGTTAGAGGCCTATTCCTCGGGTGTTATCACCAAGGCACTTGAACGAACCTTGAATCGAGAAAAAGCAGAGGCCCTGGCCGAACTTCGCCGCGGAGACGCACTCTCAGACCCCACTCACTACCGCACGTTGCAGCAAAAGTTGGTGGATCTCGAATCCGAACGTCGAACCCTAATGGGGGAGTAGTAAAGTGATCAATCCTCGAAAAATTGCCATTGAGCCAAAGAGTTTCAGTTCATACGAGCAGGCCGTAGGGGACTCTGGCGGTGAACCCTGCAAGATTTCCAGCGATGTTGCGGCCCTAGTCTGGACCGACTATTCCCAACCTGAGGCACTGGAAACGATGCTGAGAGCAAACCCCCAGTTGCAGTGGGTTCAGTTGCCATTTGCCGGGGTAGATACTTTTTCGCAGGTTCTCAATCATCCCGTGCGATTCACTTCGGCAAAGGGGTCCTACAGCGAACCGGTCGCCGAGCACGCTCTCATGCTGTGTCTCGCGCTTGGACGCGCTATCCCAGAGCGAATTCGTGCGACATCGTGGGGTAGAAAGTTTGCAAAGTCACTCTATGATTCCAAAGTTCTGATTGTTGGAGCGGGTGGCATTACGGCTGAATTGATCAGCCTGTTGCGCCCATTTAGGACGGATGTCACTGTTGTCCGTAATCTGGACCAACCAATGGAGGGAGCGAACCGAACTCTGCCGCTCGAGTCCCTAGCCAGCGCGCTAGCCAAGGCTGATTTCGTGATTTTGGCTTGCGCGCTGACCCCAAGAACAAAGCACCTATTTGACTTGGCCATGTTGAAAAACATGAAGTCAGATGCCTACCTCGTCAACATCGCCCGAGGAGCGGTGGTTGTTTCCGACGATCTGTTGACCGCGCTTGAATCGGGGATCATTGCTGGCGCAGGCATCGATGTGACTGATCCGGAGCCACTGCCCGAAGGTCACGCACTCTGGCGCGCACCCAACTTGATTATTACTCCTCACACTGCCGACACCAACGAAATGGTCTTGCGCATGTTCTCA
>CAIYOE010000015.1 GCA_903927775.1 uncultured Micrococcales bacterium
TCCTGCTTGAGAATCTTGATTGCTACCGAACGCAAAATGATTTCGTCGTGTGCCTGCCAAACTTCGCCCATGCCGCCGGTGGCGATCAGGCTTTCAAGTTTGTAGCGTCCCCCAAAGACGTTTCCGATTTCTGGTTTCATTTGTTCAGTACCGCCTGCATCACTTTTCTGGCAACCGGAGCAGCAAGCAGATTGCCAAAGCCGCGCTGTCCCATGCCTCCCCCGTCTTCAATCACAACTGCCACGGCAACCTTTGGGTTATTCGCCGGAGCAAAACCGGTAAACCAAAGGGTGTATGGCGCACTGCCCCCGTTTTGCGCGGTGCCAGTTTTGCCGGCCACCACCACTCCGGGAATCTGTCCGTTAGAGCTGACACCGTTTTGCACGGCGCCAATCATCATCTGCTTGACCAACTTTGCGGTGTCGCTCGAAACCGGCTGAGCCAACACCTGAGCGTTTGGCTGGTCCAGGATCGAAAGGTTTGAGGACTGCACGAACGAAACCAGGTTCGGCTTCATCATCACTCCGCCGTTAGCAATCGCAGCGCTCACCATGGCAATCTGCAGCGGGGTCACGCGGTCATCGAACTGACCGAAGGCGCTCAGACCGGTCTGGGAATCATCCATGTTGGTTGGATAAATGCTGGGGGTCACGGTCAGCGGAATCTTGAGCGCCTTGCCAAAACCGAAAAGTTCGGCCTGCGCGCGAATCTTGTCCTGACCTAGGGCGATACCCAGCTGTGCAAATGGAATGTTGCAGGAAAGTCGCAGGGCGTCGGCTATTGAAACCCTGGCCGCTCCGCCGCACTTGCCCTCGCCCGAGTTGTAAATGAAGGTCTTGGTTCCCGGCAGCTGGAACTTGGCTGGGTTAGGGAAAGTATCGGTTGGCTTGTAGCCGTTGGCGATTGCAGCCGAGGCCACGATTACCTTGAAAACCGAGCCCGGTGCATAAAGTTGACCGCTGATTGCACGGTTGATTAGCGGCTGGTCAGGGCTGGCAATCAACTTGTTATAGGCGGTTTGAGCGGCAGAATCGTGTGCGGCCAGCGGGTTTGGGTCGAATCCCGGTTTGGAAACCATCGCCAAAATCTTGCCGGTCGAAGGCTCAATGGCCACCACCGCGCCCTTGAGTTTGCCAAGGGCATCCCAGGCAGCCCTCTGAATTTTGGGCTGAATGGTTAGCTCCACCGATGCACCGGAAACCGGGTTGCCCGAGAGCAGAGCGTTTACCTGCTCAAAAAACTGCGATGAGTTCTTGCCGCTCAGGTACGAGTTCATGGCTTGTTCGATACCCGTGGCACCCTGGTAGTTGCTGTAAAAACCAGTGACCGCCGAGTACATGGGATCCGAGAAATACCTGCGGAAGTGATATTGGTCTGCGCTTGGCATGGACTGCACCACCGGAATGCCAGCCACCAAAACCGCACCGCGCTTGGTCTTGTAGCTGTCGTACAGGGTGCGCACATTGCGTTGGTCGCTGTTAAGGGTGTCTGCAAATCCGAATTGGATCAGGGTCGACGCCACAAACAAGCTGGCGAACATTGCCATGATTACGGCTGAAATACGTTTGAGTTCGCGGTTCAAATCGACACCGCCCTAGGTGCGCCACCGGCACTGTCGGAAACCCTCAGCAACAAACCAACGATTATCCAGTTTGCCAACAGCGATGAACCACCCGCCGCCAAGAAAGGTGTGGTTAGGCCGGTGAGTGGGACCACTCGGGTCACGCCCCCGATCACAATGAAGGTCTGAAGTGCCACCACAAAAGACAGACCGGTTGCTAGCAGTTTGCTGAAGTCGTCGGGGTGGGTGAAACCGATTCGGATTCCTCGCGAAACCATCAGAACATAAAGAACCAAAATGCAGAACAACCCAGCGAGCCCTAGTTCTTCGCCCAGGCTACTAATGATGAAGTCGCTTTCCGCAAGTGGAACCAGTTGCGGTAAGCCGCCGCCGAGACCAGCGCCTAGAAGCGAACCGTGGGCCAGCCCAAAATTGCCCTGAGCCAACTGGTAACTGCCGCCAATCGCGTTGTAGTTGACCGGGTCAAACGGGTTCAACCAGGCGTTGATTCGCCCAGACACATAGGACATGAGGCGGCCGGCAACCAGGGCGCCCGTCACGAACATTCCCAGGCCCACCACCACGTAAATGGCGCGGCCGGTTGCCAGGTAGATCATCACGATGAACAAGCCAAAGTACAACAGGCTGGTTCCCAGGTCTCGCTGGAAAACCAGAATGCCCAGGCTGGCGGCCCAAATCAACAAAATCGGCCCAAGCTCGCGGGCACGTGGCAGGCGAACTCCAAGGATGCGCCGCCCGACCAGCGCCAGCGAATCGCGGCGGGTAACCAGGTAGCCGGCAAAGAAAATAGTTAGGGCAATCTTGGCTAACTCACCCGGCTGAAAAGTGAACTGACCCACGCCAATCCAAAGGCGAGCACCATTGATGGTCTTGCCCAAGCCAGGAACCAGTGGCGAAAGCAGCAGCGCTGCACCAATCACCATTGCGATGTAAACGTAGCGGCGCAGGAACAGGTGATTAGGAATAAAGAACACAACGAGCATGGCAATCGCAATGGCGATGCAGGTCCAGACCACCTGCTTTCCGGCGAATAGGTTGGTTTGGTGCTGCGCGATTCTGGCCAAATCTAGTCGATAGATCTCGGCAATACCAAGGCCGTTCAAAACCACTGCCACCGGCAGCAGAATCGGGTCGGCTTCGCTGGCACGCATTCGCAACAAAGTGTGAAAAGCCAACGAAAGCAGCGCCACTGGCAGCCAGTACAACCAGATGTCGGAACGCAAAATAGCAATCGTGCTCAGCTGAATCTGTGCCAGCTCGTAGGCGTTGATACCAAGCGCAAAAATCAATAACGCTGCCTCAACGTTGCGGCTGCGCGGAACAATTCGAATGATTCTTCCGATAGCCGCGGTGTTCAGCGACTGGGTTCCCGGTTTCGTCGCCATTAGCCACCAACCTGGGTCAGTGCGGCAATCTCGCGAAGCGCATCCTTGTAATCGGTGGCAATGATCGTCTGTGCAATGGCAGCCTGTTGAAATGGCGTTAGGGCACTTACATCGATGCTGGTTTCACGGTACAAATGGCTGAACTTGATCGGTCCCAAAGACTCGTGGATGCCCTGGTAAACGGCAATCTTGCCGTTGAACTCGCCAACGTAGTAGCGGGTCTGCGTGTATTGGTAGCCCAGGCTCAGAACGCCAACACCGGCCAGGGTGAGCACCAAAACAACCAGCAGTTGGCGCAAGCGGTGGTTGCGAATCTTGGCCCGAGTTTGGCTCAGGATATAGTCCAGGTATTCGTCGGACTCGGGCTGGTAGGCGGCAGGGTCCTGGCTCAGACCCAGCAGGTCTGGCAGCAGGCGAGGGTTAAAGATACGCAGTAGCCGGTTGCCTCGATGGTCGTCGATCACGATTTCGTTGGCGGCCGAACCCACGTACTGAGCCGAAGGCAAAAAGTCGCTCTCCACATTCGGCGCCAGCACATCGACCACAACCACGGTCACGTTGTCGGGTGCGCCGTATTCCAGGGCTTCGCTGACCAGCAGATCGCAGGCTTCTTCGGCCTGGGCGTGGCTGTTCAGGATTCCGCCCATGATGTTTTCGGGAACCACGCCGCACAGGCCATCGCTGCACAACAACCAGCGGTCACCCGGTTTGGTGTCCAGGGTGAAGGCATCGATGTCTGGTTGCTCTTCTATATCTCCAAGCACACGCATCAAAACACTGCGACGAGGGTGGGTCAAAGCCTCTTCTGGCGTGATGCGGCCCAGGTCAACCAGACGCTGAACAAAGGTGTGGTCGATGGTGACCTGCTTTAGCTCGCCGTCGCGTTGCAGGTAGACCCGAGAGTCACCGATGTGCGCGATATTCACCTGATTGTCGGTGAATAGAATGCCACTAAAGGTGGTGCCCAGACCGGCTAGTTCGCTGTGGTCTTTAACTGTTTGGCCAAGCGCGCGATTGGCCTCTTGCATGGTGTGGACCAGGGCTTTTTTGGCTGACTCGGGTGAGGCAAATACGCCGTCGATTTGAGCCACGCGTTGGCTCACAAGTGCACTGGCGATGTCGCCGCCGGCGTGACCGCCCATTCCATCGGCTACGAAAAACAGTTGGTAACCCGAGTAACCAGAGTCCTGATTGCTCTTACGAACTCGTCCGATATCGGACAGTGCGTGGCTTACTGTCTTGATGGCCATATTTGGTTGGCCTAGGCTCTCAACTCAAAAACGGTGTTGCCAATCTGAACCGGAACACCAATCTTTACGGTCACCGGAGTTCCCACGCGCTTGCCGTTCACATAGGTGCCGTTGGTGGAGTTCAGGTCTTGGATCAGCCAATCGCCGTTCATGAGCACCAGCTTGGCGTGATGCGTGCTGGCAAACTCATCGCGGATCACCAGGTCGGCGTTGTCGGCACGGCCAATCGAGATCTCGCGGCGGTCTAGGCGCAGCTCCTGACCCTTGCGGGCTCCAGCGGTGATAGACAACTTGCTTGCAATTATTTGCGGCTCGCTGCCCTCGAGGTCCAGGGTCGGTATTCCACCGGTGTCGGTTGGTGCGGGAGTATTCAGCGGTGCCGCCGGAATCACGGGGGCCGAAACCACCACCGGGGCGTTTGCCTCTGCCACTCGCGAAACCACTTTTTGGCCGAACAGGTCGGCGCGAATCACACTGAGGATGCTGAAAACGAAAATCCAAAGCACGGCCAAAAAGCCCACTCGAACCAAAAACAGCGCTAGATCACTCATTCGGCACCGACTTAGCAATCACGCGAAAGACAAACTCGCTGTGTCCCGCGTTGATAACGGTGTCACCTTTAATGCCGATCTCGGTGATGGCTCGGCCAGAAACCTTGGTGCCGTTGGTGGACTTAAGGTCCCTCACACCCGCGTTTTTGCCATCCCAGACCACCTCAAAGTGGTTTCGGCTCAGGCCCTTGTCATCGATCTGAATATCGGCGCTGGCATCGCGGCCAACCACGTTTCGTGACTTGCTCAATAGGTAGCGCTTGCCGGCAACATCTAGCACCGGAGTCCACTGCACCTTGACCTCTTGGGTCTGTGAGGCAACCTCGATGCGCCCGATTGGCAGGGTTCCGTCTTGCGCCAAGGTGATTACAAGTGCGGCGCCAAACTGAAAGCCTTGCTTCTTGGCGTGACGAGTGACCGATTCGGTGAGCTCTGCAATCAGCGGTTGCCCAAGCACCGCCATGCGCTCGAAATCGGGGGTAGACAAACGAACGCGGAAACTGTTCGGTGCAAGGATGCGGTCTCGGTCCAGGATGCTGCTTTTGGCGTCCATCTCGTTTTTGATCGCCGAAGCAATCTCGATCGACTGGAGGTCGCTCTTAAAGGTCTTGGTGAACGCACCGGTGACCAGGCGTTCCAATCCCTTTTCAAAGTTCTCTAGAAAACCCAAAGCCGTCCTTAGTTAAAGCCTGATTACGAGTTTAACCGTTGCCGAGCATATTTGGCGTGGCGTGCATGCATCGGGCTCTGATAATCTTCTGAAGTTGCCTTAAATTTAGACATCCGCGCGGGTGGCGAAATGGCAGACGCGCTGGCTTCAGGTGCCAGTGCCCGCAAGGGCGTGTGGGTTCAAGTCCCATCCCGCGCACCACGTTTCCCCAAAAAAGACCTCGTTATCGGGGTCCTTTCTTGCATCGCGGTCAGAAAAAACCTGCGTTCATGAATGTCGGTCAGTTTCACCCCGACTCTGTTAATTTCATTAGGGTCAGGGTTTCCGCTTGGCTTTATATCGTTTGAGACCTAACGTTTAAGCAAAAAGAGTTGCTAAAAAGAA
>CAIYOE010000016.1 GCA_903927775.1 uncultured Micrococcales bacterium
AGCACGGTAGACAAGCTGCGCTCCTGAATCACCACTGCGAAAGTTGGTGGGGCAACCACATCGGTGTAACCGGCGGCTTGCGCGGCGAACACATCGATGCTGGTCGCACTGGTGGACTTGACCGCGTGGGCGAACTCGCGGATCTTCTCGCGACCGACCAAATAAGGCGAGGTTGCGGGGTATTTCTTGCCCTGAACGTTTACGTTTACCACCCCTATAGTCTGGCTCATTTCTCCACAGTTTGTGTCAGGTTGAGTTTTTTGGTTTCGGGGTTCTGGCTCACTTAGAGCCATGAAAAACACTACAAATCTCAACAAATTTGCATCGATGCTCGCCCTTGGCGTTGTGCTTCTTTCGGTGGCGATCGCTGGCTCACCAGCCAGTGCTCGGGTGCAGGCAGTCTCGGGTCGCGCGGGCGCTTCGGGCTCTTTGGCCGGCACAAACCGAGTGACCTACTCGAACTACGCAACCTGCGCCAAGGCCAGAGCCGGGCATGCCAGCTGCCTAGCAATTCGCCGAAATGTGTTCGTGAATGGTGTCAGGCAACACTCGCTGACACCGGCAACCGGCACAAGTTTTGGAGCCAGCGCTTTGCGAAAGGCCTACGGAATCCGCGCTCTGGGCACTCGTCGAAAGGTGGTTGCCATTGTGGACGCAATGCACTCAGGGAGCGCATTTGCAGACCTCACTGAATACCGCTCAACGTACTCGTTGGGAACCATGGATAACTGTGGCGCAGATGGTGAGGCACTCTCAGCCTTACCCGCTGGTAAAAACCCATGTTTCGTTCAGCTAGACCAATCTGGTTTGGTCAACCAAAGTCCCGCCACCACCGATACTGGCTGGGCACAGGAAATCGCTCTTGACCTAGACATGGCATCTGCCGCTTGTCCACACTGCAGCATTGTGTTGGTAGAGGCAAACACCAGTTCTTTTGCAGACCTAGCCAGCGCAGTTGGTGTGGCGGCAAAGTTTCAAGACGTGGTCGCCATTAGTAACTCGTATGGCGGCCCAGATGTAACAGAATCGCGCGTACCGCAATACGGCTCCGCTGCCGCCTCTGGCATCGCCGTGGTGGCATCAAGCGGAGATTCCGGTTACGGGGTTTCGGCCCCAGCCAGTTTTTCTTCGGTCATTGGAGTAGGTGGCACGGCACTGTTTACCGACTCGACGGGCGCTTGGAGCAGCGAGCAAGCCTGGGCGTCGGGTGGCAGCGGATGTTCGATTCTGAACCCAGCGCCGGCCTGGCAGGATCCGCAAGTAACCGGCTGCGCGGGCAAGGCGGTAGTGGATGTTGCCGCCGTGGCAGACCCGGCAACGGGCGTGAGCGTGTGCTTTGACGGCCAATGGTATTCATTCGGCGGAACTAGCGCTGCGGCACCATTTATAGCGGGTCTTTTCACCGTCAAGAAAAACTTTGGGTCCTCGGCCGGAGCGTTTCTGTGGCAAAACCAGGCAAGCCTTCATGACATTTCAATCGGCAGTAACGGCCGATGCCGCCCCTTGAATATGTGTAACGCTGGCGCAGGGTTTGATGGCAATACCGGTTGGGGCAGCCCAAATGGCGCGGGGGCTTTTTAGACTGAAACGCAGTGCCCGTTAAACAAAAATCCCCTCAGCGAATGCTGAGGGATTTTTGTAGCTGAGGCGGGACTCGAACCCGCGACCCCACGATTATGAGTCGTGTGCTCTAACCGACTGAGCTACCCAGCCAAAACCAAAATTTCGGCCTAGTTAACCAATTGCTTGGCCTTCCGAGCCCCGAGCCAGGATTGAACTGGCGACCCCTTCCTTACCATGGAAGTGCTCTACCACTGAGCTATCGGGGCGTTGTGCCAATCTCTACAACTAAAAGCCGGAGAGGCAACCTGAAGAGATTAGCACTTTTCCTACGCCGCTGGCAAATGGAATACGGCAAAACTCATCTTGTGGGCAGAAATCTTGGTATTTTTCTTTCCGGCCCTAAGTTCTGCCTCGCCGTAGACCAACTTGGCACTGGCTATACCTGGAATGCCGTCGGTTGGAATTTCGATATTTTTGGCTTTGCCACGGGTAGCTACGACCAGAAGGTTCTCCTTCTTGTTCTCTCGGCAGAACACCATGGTCTCTTTATCGGCGTATACAAAGCGGAGTGATCCGTCGACCAGAGCACTGTGCTTTTTGCGCAGTGCAGCCAGCTGCGAGTAAACCTCAATCATCGATTTGTCGGTTGGGCGTTCGTCGTTCCAAGGAATAGGAGTGCGCGACTTTTCACCGTTAAATCCATCCAAGCCGAATTCGTCGCCGGCCCAAACCACAGGAATACCTGGGAACGTGAACTGCATTCCCGCGGCCACCTTTTGAGCGCCATCCTGGGTGTAGCTTTTGAAGCGCGGGGTGTCGTGAGTGTTCAAGGCGTTCATATTGTTGACTCGCACATGCCAAGGGAAGGCGGCGGCAAACTTGATGTGGCTTTCCACGAACTCGGCGGCGGATTCATTGCGGCCGATGTAACCCATGTTCTGCAGGTAACGGTCCTTGGCGGTCAAGTCGAACATCCAACGCCAAAGTGGTCGCGTGAAGTTGGCATATGTCATCGCACCCTGCCAGCCATCGCCCTGCACCTCGTAGGCGGCGTCTCCCGTGTATTCACCGAGCATTATGGTGTCCGGGTTTACCTCGACCATGGTCTTGCGAACAATGTTGGCCACCTCGGCATACATGTCTTCATCGCGGATACGACCAGTCATATTTGCGACATCGATGCGCCAACCATCGAATCCGAATGGAGCCTTGAGCCATTTAGCCACAACAGAGTTCTTGCCCTGAATAAAGCGATTGCGCAGTTCCTCTGATTTCCAGTTAAACTTTGGCAGGCTTGGCACTCCAAACCAGCTGTCGTACTTGGTGTTGCCCTCGGTGAAGTAATAGAACTCGCTCTCGGCGGCACCGGGGTTTTTGAAAGAGGCCTTAAACCACTCGTGGGCGTCGCCCGAGTGATTACTGGTGAGGTCGCCGATGATCTTGAAGCCCTTTTTATGAGCGGCTTCAATCAGCGCCTGCAGCGCCTTGTCTCCACCTAGCAGCGGGTCGACCTCGGCAAACGACGAGGCGTCGTAGCGGTGGTTTGAGCGACCAGGGAAAATCGGAGTGAGGTACAGCATGGTCACACCCAATTTCTTTAGGTGATCCAGGTGGTCGATTACACCCCAGAGGTCTCCGCCAAAGAACTGTTCGCTGGTGCCCGGGCCCTGACCGATAACTTCGTCGGCCCATCCTGCAGGAATAGCCCAGTCTGGTGCCTTGTGCTTATCGGCGTGTGCTGATCGAGCGAAACGGTCTGGGAAGATTTGGTACATGATTGTGCTCGGCCCCCACTTAGGGGCGCTCGAGAAGGTGTTGATTCTAAAGTCATTGATGTCTGGTTGCTCTAGATCAAACAAGCCCACCGCGTTGTAGTTCAACAAACGGCCGTCTGCCAGAGTGATCAGAAAGCGGTAGTTCATCTTTGGGTTGTGCATAACAACCACCGACTCGTACCAGGTCCAATCGCCAACCGTCTTTACGGCCTTTGCCGGTCCGGTTGGGAAAGCCTCGCCGCTCTCCGAGAAACGAACCTGAACCTGCTCTACTGAACCGATAGCCGCGTGGATGCGTACGCGAATCTTGACCTTGTCTAGCAGCTTGGGTGCCTGGTTCAATACGTACAGGGCAGACCCATCGTGGTGCGGGCGCAGCGCTAGCGGTAGGTGATCGAGCTTAGACATTTAGTACCTCCTGATAGCAAGAAAGTGGACCCAAACCTGCTGGGCCCACTTTACTTTGCGATTGTTTCTAACCCTTTACAGCGCCACCGGTTAGACCGCTGGTAATGAATCGCTGTAGGAACATGAATAAGGCCACAACCGGAGTTGCGGTAATAACGGCGCCGGCACAGAACATGGCCCAGTTCTGCGAATAAGGCTGGTCGATGAAGAACTGCAGACCCAGTGCCAGCGTGTACTGCTCTGGCTTATTGAAAACCACCGATGGCAAGATGTAGTCGCTAACAGTGCCGATAAACGACAGCAGTGCCTGAACCGCAAGAATCGGTGCAACCAAACGCAAGATGATCTTGAAATAGATCTGGGTGTGAGTTGCGCCGTCGATCTTGGCGGCTTCGTCTAGTTCCTTTGGCACGGTGTTAAAGAATCCGTACATCAGGTAGGTTCCACCGCCTAGCGAGCCACCAAGGTAAATCATGATTAGACCACCCAGCGATCCCAAACCGAGAGGCGGGAAGTACTTGGTGATTTCGCTCAGGATGCCGTAGATAGCTACCAGACCCAAAATCGACGGGAACATCTGAATCAGAATCAGAGTCATCAGACCACCGCGACGACCAATAAATCGCATGCGCGAGAACGCATACGCAGCCAGCGCCGAGATAAACACGCTGGCAACAGCGTTGATTGAAGCGATCACTACAGTGTTGATCACCCAGCGGGTAAATGGGCGGTCGTGTTGTTTGGCAGGGTCAAACAGCGCTGTGTAGTTACCTAGGAAGAAGTCCGAGAACAGAACTCCCGAAGAGACCGAACCAGCCTTGGTTAGTGAGGTGGAAAGGATGTAGAGGATTGGGAATAGCGCGTACAAACTGACCACGATGCCCACCAGGTGCTTCCAGCCAAGGGTGCGAGCCCACTTTAGCGGTGACATGCGGCGCTGTTTGATGACGCGGTCGGTTGGTTCTAGTTCATTCAAAGTGGTCATTTTAGGCCAGGTCCTCCAAGAACTGAGTGCGGCGGAAGCTGAAGAACGAGATACCGCCGACGATGAAGAAGATTAGAACTGAGAATGCCGAGGCCAAACCGTAGTCTGCTCCAACACCGGTCGAGAAGGCGATCTTATAAACGAACGAGATCAAAATGTCGGTTCCACCCGCATCCACCCTCAAACTCGGATCACCACTCGGACCACCACCGGTAATCAGGTAAATCACGGTGAAGTTGTTGAAGTTAAACGCGAACGATGAAATCAGTAGCGGTGCTAAGGAAATCAGCAAAAGAGGGAGCTTGATCAGGCGGAACTGCTGCCAGTTGGTAGCTCCGTCGATCATCGCCGACTCGGTCAGCTCACTCGGAATCGCCTGAAGCGCACCTGTGGTGATGAGGAACATGTAAGGGAACCCCAGCCACAAGTTACAGAGCAAAATCGCGAACTTAGCCCAGGTTGGGTCGGTCAGCCAAGGGATCATGTGACCCTTGTGCAGGTTCAAGATGCTGGTGTTGATGAAGCCGGCGTTGGTGTTGAACATACCTTTCCAGACATAAGCCGAGAGGAAGGCTGGGAACGCGTAGGGCAAAATCATAATCGAACGGTAGACCTTTTTGCCACGGATGCGATCGTCGTTGAATAGGAAGGCCAATGCCAGACCCACAACGAACGTGCTAACCACGGAGGTCAACGCAAAGACGATTGTCCAAGAGAAAATGCCTAGCAATGGCTTCTGCAGCGACTTGTCTCCGAAGATGCGGTTGAAGTTACCCAAACCAATATTCACGCGCCAGCCGGTGTCGCTGATGCGCTCGGAGTGAAGATCCCCCTTCTTGGCATCGAAGAAACCGATGGACTCATCGGCGTAGAAGACCTTGCCGTCACTTTGACGGGTAAAGGTGTCTGCCTTGGGGTCGTAAATGGCGTCGTAGAAGGTTCTCTGAACACCGGTAGCCGATGGGTCGAGCGCCATGAACCCGGCCTTGTCCACGTTGGCACCCAATGGAACTTTCAGGCTAGATAGTTCTGCCTGGCGAGCAATCACCTGGTCCTGGGTAAGTGTTTTGAAACCCTTAATCGAAAGAGCAATCACGGTGCCGTCGGCAGGCGAAGGACCCATCTTTATATTTGCTAATTCTGCTGCGCTTAGCTGGTGCCAAGGTTGCTTGGCCCAGTCGGTTCCACCCAGGTAAATAATGGGATTTGCCGCGTCGGTGGTGTCGGTGGCTAGGAACTCAAGATTTTTGTTGCTGTCTTCGACCGGGCTCACGTAGAGAAACGGAGCGTTGGTATCGGTAACAATCGCACTCAACTTGATAGAGGTGATTGCGTCTTCTTTGCTGCCGTTGTGAAGCGCGCCGTAGTTGGTGAACGCGATGAACCCACTAAAGAAGACGATTGAAATCTGGAAACAGATAAGAAGGATTACTCCCGGGGCCAAATACTTGGCCGGCAGGTTTCCCCTGCGCAGGTATATCCAGTTGATCAAGAGGGTGGCGCCCAATAAGACCGAGAAATAAAGCCACTGGTGTTGGGCAATCAGGAGCATAGATGCAAACAGTGCACCGGCGTCAGCTAGAGCCAAGAAAGCGATTTTGATTAAGGTGCCGCGGAGGCTAGGAACGCCACCCTCCAGCTTTCGGGCGACTTTTGCTCGCGCCTTTGCCCGAGCTTTTTGCTCCGGCGTTTGCTGTTCTGCCATGTGTTGCTCCTGTTGATTGCTTCGGCAATAAATCTAGCGACTGAATAGCCCCGCATCTGCCAGTGCGCGGCCGGTCAAAAAATGTAAGGGCTTACATGTGCAAGCCCAAGTGGAGGAGGCCAGGACTAATCCTGGCCTCCCACTTTGGAACTTTACTTGACTAGCTGTTGTCGATGGTCGACTGCAGGGTGTCAATAGCTGCCTGCCAGAAGTCAGCAGGGGTCTTGCCCTGGGTGTTGCCCGAGATGATTGCAGCCTCGGCCTTACCTAGGGTCGACCAGGTGGTGTCCTGGAATACGAACGATGCCATTGGGTAGGCAGCCTTGCCAGCCTTACCAAATCCTAGAAGGATTGGGTCGGTAACCTTGGCGACCGATACCTGGTTGGCAGGAATTAGCTGCTTTAGCTTGTAAACAGCGGTCTGGATGTCCGAACCAGCAAGTGCGTTCAGAACCTTACCAACTACAAGAGCCTTAGCCGATCCAGGAACCTTTACAGACTCCCAGTAACCGCGTACACCAGAGAACTGGTGAACAGCCGAACCGCCAACGCTTGGGAAAACGGTTACACCGATCTCCGAAGGCTTTAGCGCGGTGGTCTTTACAGCAGGCTTGCCGTAGGCGTGGTCAGACTCAAGAGCCGAAATAGCCCATGGGCCGGTGATCCAGTAAGCAACCTTGCTGTTTGGGTCCTGTAGCTGGCCGTTTAGGGTGTCCCAGTCGCCGCTGTTTCCGCTGTTTAGAGCCTTACCGCCGTCTGCAGCAGCTAGCCAGTCAGCGAACTTAGCGCCGTTTGCGCCACCCTCACCGATCTGGCTGGTCCATGCGCCGTTTAGACGCTTGTACTGCGATAGACCAAACGAGGTGTCTAGTGCAGCGAAGTGGTATGGGTCACCGTTGGTTGCGTTGAAGCCAACCTCAACGGTGCCGTCGGCGATTGCCTTCTTCCACTCTGCGGTGGTTGCAGCAGGCTTCGAAACCTTGTTCTTGTTGTAGACAAGAGCAATGTTCTCGGTCCAGGCTGGAACACCGTATAGCTTTCCGTAAACGCTAAAGCCCGAAAGAGCTTCCTTGCTGAAGTTCTTAGCGTTTGCACCTAGCGAAACTGGAGCGATAACACCAGCACCTAGAAGCTTGCCGGTCCAGTCGTGTGCACCAGCGATGATGTCTGGGCCCGAACCGGTTGGGATTGCGGTGATCGACTGTGCACGAAGCTGACCGAAGTCCTTGACTACGTAGTTAACGGTGATCTTGTTGGTCTTAGCCCACTTGCTAAGAGCTGGGAATACTGCATCGTGAGTGTTCTGGTCGCCCCAGATGGTCACGGTGCTGGTTGCAGCCTGAGCTGGAACCGATACTGCTAGCAATGCGGTTGCTGCAACTGCAACTGCCGCAAGCGCTGCTGTACGCTTCAGAATCTTCATTTGTTACCTTTCGTGATTTTCCAATAATGGAAGACTTTTTACGGTCACCTACAACGAAACTACTCTGTAAACGCTTACTGCAAATTAACGACGGGTGTTTTTGATAACGGTCTGATTACGGTTCAGAGTAAGTGTGGTTTTGGTGTCTAGCCCAACAAATTTCTATGTAAGCGCTTACAGGTTTGGAAGCGAACAATCTTGTTTTGATGCAAGCGTTTACATCGCGTTCGACTGAAAGAGGTAGCAAATATTCGCCTAAAGTGAAAAGCATGTCGACTTCTAAGATCCTTCACGAGGCCAACCCGAGCGCGGAATGGTGGCGTACCGCGGTCATTTATCAGATTTATCCGCGCAGCTTTGCCGACGGCAATGGCGATGGCATGGGCGACCTAATCGGCGTCACAAGTCGCCTCGACAGCCTGGCGGAACTCGGCATCGATGCCATTTGGTTCAGTCCTTTCTTTAAGTCGCCGCAAAAAGACGCCGGCTACGACATCAGCGACTACCGCCAGATAGATCCACTTTTCGGCACCAACCAGGATTTCGACGCTCTAATCGCCAAGGCTCACACTTTAGGCATCAAAATCATTGTTGACATTGTCCCCAACCACACCAGCGACCAGCACGCTTGGTTTCAGGCTGCATTGACCGCTCCAGAGGGCTCACCCGAGCGCGCCTACTACCACTTCAAAGAGGGCAAGGGTAAAAACGGCGAGCTCCCGCCCAACAACTGGTTCTCGATCTTTGGTGGCCCGGCTTGGACTCGCACCACAAACGCCGACGGCACTCCGGGCCAGTGGTATCTTCACCTCTTCGACAGCACTCAACCGGACCTGAACTGGAGCAACCCGCACGTTGCCCAAGAATTCGATGACATCCTGCGTTTCTGGCTGGCCAAGGGCGTGGATGGGTTCCGTGTAGACGTTGCCCACGGCATGGTCAAGCGCGAAGGTCTCCCCGATTCCGATTCCCACGATGCCACCGGCAAGGAATACAACATTTCCAAAATGGCCATCGATGAAGCCGAAAAACGGGTTCCTTACTGGGGTCAACCCGGTGTGCACGACTTCATCCGGCGTTTCCGCTCGGTCGTAGACGAATTCGATGACCGCGCCATGTGCGCAGAGGCATCGATGAGCCCACTGCCGCGTCTTGCAATGTGGGTTCGCCCCGACGAATACCACCAGTCCTTCAACTTTGATTACATGGCTACACCATTCGAGCCTGCAGCGCTGAAGAAGATCGTGACCGACTCGATTGTGGAGTACGGCAAGGTTGGCGCCAGCAGCACCTGGGTGCTGAGTAACCACGACCAGGTTCGCCACGCTACCCGTTACGGCTACGAGATCGAAATTCCAAAAGCCGGCGATGGAATTGGTCCAGACTACGCTCAGCCAGACGAGGCAATCGGGCTTCGCAAGGCACGTGCGGCGAGCGCCTTCATGCTAGGTTTACCCGGCTCTTCTTACATCTATAACGGTGAAGAACTCGGCCTTCCGGATCACACCACTTTGGCTCCAGAGTTCCGCGAGGACCCGACTTTCTTTAGAACCAACGGCGAACGAGTAGGCCGCGATGGCTGCCGCGTGCCTCTTCCTTGGGAAGCAGACGCCACCGCCTCCAATGGCTTTAGCGCGACCGGCAAATCCTGGTTGCCGCAGCCGGCCAACTATCGAGTCTTTAGCCGAAACCTGCAAGAGGGGGTTGCTGGCAGCACCCTTGAGCTCTACAAGCGACTTCTTAAGGAGCGCAAGGCCTTTGGCATGGGTGCGGGCGAATTCCGCTGGGCCGAAGAGTTTGAAGACAAGAACACCTTGGCTTACGTGAACAATGGGGTCTTGGTGTTGACCAACTTTGGACCGGAGCCGGTCGTTGTACCCGCCGGAGAACTTTTGGTAACCACTCAGCACGACCTCCGTTTAGAGGGCGAACTGGAACACGACCAAACGGTGTGGATCAAGCTGTAACCACTGCCACAATTAGCACTGTGATTAATCCATCATGGCCAGGTGCTGTATCTCATCCCTCTAAAGCGGGCGCTGAGTGGTGGCGCTCGGGTGTCATTTATCAGATCTACCCCCGCAGCTTTGCCGACTCCAACGGCGATGGAATGGGAGATCTGCCTGGAATCACCAGTCGCTTGAGCGCGCTGGCTGGTTTGGGCATCGATGCGGTTTGGTTATCGCCTTTCTATAAGTCACCGCAAAAAGATGCGGGCTATGACGTTTCGGATTACTGCGATGTGGACCCGCTTTTCGGGACCCTGGAGGATTTCGACAACCTACTTACCGAGGCACATCGACTGGGCCTGAGGGTTCTAATCGACCTGGTGCCGAATCACTCCAGCGACCAACACCTTTGGTTCCAAGCCGCCCTGGCTGCAGGGCCTGGCTCCCCCGAGCGTGATTTCTACCACTTCGCCAATGGCAAGGGCGAAAACGGCGAGCTGCCTCCCAATAACTGGTTGAGTCTC
>CAIYOE010000017.1 GCA_903927775.1 uncultured Micrococcales bacterium
GTTGATGGTCAAGGTGTTGGCCTCGGCTGGCTCGTTGATGCCCAGCTTGCGGTTTAGCTTGTGACGACCAACCTTGGCTAGGTTGTAGCGCTTTGCCTCAAAGTAGGTGCTGCGTAGCCACTGCTCGGAAACTTCGGCACCGGCCTGCTCGCCGCGGACCTTGCGGTACAGCTCGCGAAGCGCGTCTTCCTTGGTGATGATCGGGGTAGCGAAAACCTTGCTCTTGTCGTAGGCAAGAGTGTTCTCGATTAGGTCTAGGTCGTACTCCCAGCTAGGAGCACCCTTTGCCACAGAGTCCTTGATGTCAGAGAACTCGGCGCGGATCTGGTCCTCGGAAAGGCCAAGTGCCTTTAGGAAGATGGTTGCCGAGACCTTGGTCTTGCGGTCAACCTGGACCTGGACGATTGGCTGGCCAAAGCGAGCAACCGGCTTGCGGTCGTCCTTGACCCACTCGGTTAGGAACTCTAGGTACGAACCGCGGCTAGGAATAATCTGAGCCTTGTTGTTACGTACGTCGAGGTTACCGGTGGTGTTGGTGGATACCGAGAAGTAGACACCTGGGGAACGGACAAGCTGCGAAACAACAACGCGCTCGGTTCCGTTGATGATGAAGGTACCCTTTTCGGTCATCACAGGGAAGTCGCCCATAAAGACGGTCTGTGACTTGATTTCACCAGTTAGGTAGTTGGTGAACTCAGCCTTGATATATAGAGGCTGGGTGTAGCTCTTGCCCTTGGTCTTGCACTCGTCTGGAGTGTAGTTAGGGTCGAACAGCATTGGCTCTGCAAAGGTAAGACCCATCTTGGCGTCTTGCGAGCTGCTGTTGCTGTCTTCGATCGGAGAGATCTCCTCGAAGATCTCTTCTAGACCAGTCGGTGCGTCTGGGCCGGCGAGCTTGCGCCACGCAGGTGCACCCACCAACCAATCGAAGCTTTCGGTCTGAAGACTTAGTAGATCTGGAACCGCAATGGGCTCCTTAACCTTTGCAAATGACGGGCGCTGGGCCGTACGGTCATTCTTGTTGGTCTTAGCGTTGTTCGCAGCCAAAGAAAATCCCTCCAAGGGCGTGTTACTCATGGGTGAGTGGATGGGAGATCGCAGCCAAACGTGCCACCGCAATATGCAGCACGCGCGCCGACCACAATATGAGGGCGCAATTAGGGAGCAAACCTAAAGTCTATAACGATTAAGTCGCAGTTGTAAACAATTGTTTTGAAATCCACCCCAAGGCGGGCGACTTCTGGTATTGGGCTGCTAGCAGCCTGTTATGTAGGCATTGATGGTGTCTGCCCAGGTCTCTGCATCTGCTACACCCACCACCAGGCGGGTGTAGTTTTCGCCAGTCAGGTTGACCTGCAAAACCTGCTTGCCGCGAGTCCAACTAACAAATGCGCGGTCGCCTTTTTGTACATATGTGCCCGCGATGACGAGCCCTGGCAGGCCGGTTCCTGGAACACGCAAACCAAGACGCATCCACCACTTGGAATCCAAAACCTCTGCCCCTGTGATTGCTCCAAGAGGCATTGTTATGTCGCCGTGCAAGGCAGCAAGTTTCTCGCCCCGGCTCAGTTTTACTTCAAGCTGGGTTGCGTCGATCAGTAGTTCTGGCATTGCTCAGTCCTGAATGGGCTTGGCCTAGCGCCAAGCAGCCAAAATAATGCCAAGGATCGTGATGTTCACGACATCGCTGGCAACTTCGATAATCCAAACCTTGATGCCCTGGCCGGCAAACAGGCGGTGGCTCAGCGAGCTAGCCGCTGCCAGACCAATACCCAGGATCAAACCGATCAGTGCGCCATCGCCAATGCTGACGCTGCCCTGAGCCATCTCGGTCAGTTCAAGAACGATCGCCACGGTGGTAGACATGACCAGCTGACCCAATGCGGTCAGACCAAAGACAACGCCCATGCTGCCCATGTTGTCGCCCGGCTGCTGGTCCTCGGTCTTGCCCATGGCCTTCCACCAAACCGGAAAGAAAGTCTTTGGGCCGAACCAAATGGCGCCCGCTACGAACGCGGCCAGTGCGGCTA
>CAIYOE010000018.1 GCA_903927775.1 uncultured Micrococcales bacterium
GGCAGATGTGCACGCGTGAACCAACGTGCTCTGCAAGCAGAACATCGCGGGCGATAATCGATTCCTCGGCCACTGCCGGCCAGCCCGCTAGGCCGAGTTCGGCGCTAACTACTCCCTCATTCATCTGAGCACCCTCGGTTAGCCGAGGCTCCTGTGCGTGCTGTGCAATCACTCCCCCAAACGCCTTTACATATTCAAGAGCGCGGCGCATCAACACCGGGTCGCTAACGCACTTGCCGTCGTCGCTGAAGACACGAACTTGTGCAAGGGAATCTGCCATCGCACCTAGCTCTGCCAGTTGCTTGCCTTCGAGGCCAACGGTCACAGCGCCAACCGGAACCACGTCGACATAACCGGCGGCAGTACCCAGGGCGCGAACCTGCTCCACAACACCCGCGGTGTCCTGTACCGGGCTGGTGTTTGCCATGGCGTGTACCGCGGTGAATCCTCCGGCAGCGGCACTCTGGCTTCCAGTCAAAATGGTTTCGCTCTGCTCAAACCCGGGTTCGCGCAAGTGCGTGTGCAGGTCTACCAGACCAGGAAGAGCTACCAAACCGGTGCAGTCGACTACCTGGGCACCGGACGCAGACAGGTTTGCGCCCACCTCCACGATCATTTCGTCAACGATTGCGATATCAGCAGTCGCTCCGTTGGGCAGGGTCGCGTTCTTAAGAATCAAACTAGGCATCGATGTTGGCCCTCTCGCCGGAAAGTAGTTGGTAAAGCACTGCCATGCGAACGCTCACGCCATTGGCGACCTGCTCTAACACGGTTGAATTCTTGGAATCTGCAGCAGCAGCGGTGATCTCTAGTCCGCGGTTCATTGGCCCGGGGTGCATGATCAAAGTGTCGGGCTTTAGAAGCGCCAAACGATCGGCATTCATTCCCCAAATGCGACTGTACTCGCGCTCGCTCGGGAAATAGCTCGCATTCATGCGCTCAGCTTGAACTCGCAGCATCATCACGGCATCCGGCTTAACATCGTTTAGCGCTGCATCAAGATTGAAGTGGAGCTCTGCCTGCCACTTGCTGGCATCGGCGGGGAACAGCGTTGGTGGTGCCACTAGGTGCACCTCCGCTCCCAAGGTGTTCAAAAGCAAAAGGTTGCTTCGAGCCACGCGGCTGTGCAGGACGTCGCCCACAATCGCAACCTTGAGGCCCGAAAGGTCCTTGCCATTGCTACCCGAACCGTGAATTCTGCGACGAATCGTGAAGGCGTCTAGCAGCGCCTGAGTGGGGTGCTCGTGAGTGCCATCGCCAGCGTTAATAATGCTGCCTTGGATCCAACCGCTGTGGGCCAGCACGTTGGCTGCGCCGCTGGCATGGTGACGGATCACTACGGCGTCGGCACCCATTGCCTCTAGGGTCTGTGCGGTGTCTTTTAGGCTTTCGCCCTTGGACACACTGGATCCCTTGGCGGAAAAGTTGATCACGTCAGCGCTCAGGCGCTTCTCGGCTAGTTCGAAACTGATTCGAGTCCGGGTGCTGTCCTCGAAAAATAAGTTGACCACGGTCTTGCCGCGTAATGTGGGCAGCTTCTTGATGTCGCGGTTGTTCACATCCGCCATCTCTTCGGCGATATCAAGGATTCCAATTGCAGCTTCGCGGTCTAGGTCTCCTGCGCTCAGCAAGTGCTTTAGTTGGCTCATGATTCGATCACCACGCTGGTCTCTCCGTCGTTTTCACTAAGCTGCACATTAATGCGCTCGTCGCGCGAAGTCGGAAGGTTTTTACCAACAAAATCCGCTCTGATGGGCAGCTCGCGGTGCCCCCGGTCAATCAGAACAGCCAGACGAACCACCGATGGGCGACCCAGATCGTTCAGCGCATCTAAGGCGGCGCGAATAGTGCGTCCGCTGTAAAGCACGTCGTCTACTAGCACCACAACGGCGTCATCGATGCCGGTCGCCGGAATCGTAGTTGGGGTAACGGTTCGGGTTGGATTCTTGGCCAGGTCGTCGCGGTACATAGTTATGTCGAGCTTGCCAGTGCAGGTAGCTGCGTTGAAATCCGGGTAGTGGCGCTGGATAACAGTTGCGATTCGCTGGGCCAATAAAACGCCGCGGGTTGGGATGCCAAGAAGAACTAGGTCTTTGGTTCCGTGGTTAGATTCCACGATTTCGTGCGCGATTCGGGTGATTGCCCGATCGATGTCGCCACTACTCAAGACGGTGCGTGAACTCACGCCCACCTCCTTCTTCGTCTCACAGGACGAAAGTTAAAGGATGATTTGTAGCAATACTAGCAGTGACTAAACGCTATTTGGGTTCTCTGGTACTGGCCACTTTAGATAGCAAACCATTGATGAATCCACCAGATTCGTCGGTTGAATACTCCTTGGCCAATTCCACTGCCTCGTTGATAGCCACACCGTTAGGAACCTCAGAGTTGTAGAGGATTTCCCAGAGCGCGCAGCGCAAAATGGCACGGTCCAGAGCCGGCATGCGGTCGATATCCCAGTCCAGCGAGTAAGTCTGAATCAGGTCGTCGATTTGGGAGTGGTGTTCCACTACCCCATCGATGATTGCCTGCGCATAGGTAAAGATCTCGTCTTGATTCTGGCGGTCTTCTACCTGGCGAAAAGTAGCTCCGAGCAGGATGCTCGGGTCTTCCTTACGCAAGTCAGATGCAAAAATGGCGTCTACGGCTCGCTTGCGAGCCTTAGTGCGGGCGCTCAAGGTTTACAAACGACCGAGGTAGTCACCGGTGCGTGTGTCTACCTTGACCTTGGTGCCCTGCTCAACGAACAGAGGAACCTGGATGTTGCGGCCGGTCTCTAGGGTCGCAGGCTTGGTTCCGCCAGAAGAGCGGTCGCCCTGAAGGCCAGGCTCGGTAAAGGTGATTTCTAGAACAACCGATGCAGGAAGCTCAACGTATAGGGCCTCGCCCTCGTTCAGAGCAACAACTGCGTTCTGGTTCTCTAGCATGAAGTCCGCTGCGTCTCCCACCTGAGCCGGAGTAAGGGTGAACTGGTCGTAGGTGCCAAGGTCCATGAACACAAAGCCCTCGCCATCGTTGTAGAGGAACTGCATTTCGCGCTTGTCTACGTTTGCGGTCTCAACCTTTACACCCGCGTTGAAGGTCTTGTCTACAACCTTGCCGGTCATGACGTTCTTTAGCTTGGAACGAACGAATGCTGGACCCTTACCAGGCTTTACGTGCTGGAACTCAACAACGGTCCAAAGCTGGCCATCGATGTTTAGAACCAAACCGTTTTTTAGGTCGTTCGAAGTTGCCATGGTGGAATCACTCATTTCATAGTTATTGCCCAAGGTTTGGGGCATAAAAAAGCCGGCGTGAGCCGCCGAAAAGCTATTGGGACTAGTTTACTGGGCTAATTGGCTAAGTGCCAGCAGGTAAGAGTCAACGCCGAATCCTGCAATTACACCCGTTGCCACACCGCTGATTACGCTCTTGTGACGAAACTCCTCTCGGGTATGCGGGTTACTTAAGTGAACTTCGATCAGTCGTTTGCCCGACTTGCCGATCTGGACTGCAGCATCGCGCACCGCGTAGGAATAGTGAGTGAAGGCAGCGGGGTTCAGAATCACATCGGCACCGCGATCAACTGCCTCGTGAAGCCAGCTAATCAACTCGGCTTCGCTGTCGGTTTGGCGGGTATCGGCGCTTATCCCAAGCGCTGCTGCCTTGTTTGCAACCATCTCGACAAGTCCCGCGTAGTCAACCGAACCGTAGATATCTGGCTCGCGCGAACCCAATCGACCAAGGTTAGGCCCGTTCAATACAAGTACCAATGACATGGCTAAAGGCTACTCGCAAATCTCTTGAAAACTAGCGAAGAGCGTTTCCGCGGGCGGAGCGGTCATGATGGTTGGCTTACCGATTGCATCCAGCACCACAAAACGCAACTGACCGGCGCGACTCTTTTTGTCGCGCTGCATGGTTGCTAGCAACTGCGGCCACTTATCGGCCTGATAGGTGGTTGGCAAACCCAGCAGGTTGAAAACGCTGCGATGGCGGTCTACCGCGGCGTCGTCGAGTCGGCCAGCGAGTCGCGCTAGTTCAGCCACGAAAACCATTCCGATGGCGATAGCTGCTCCGTGACGCCACTTATAGCGCTCGGCGTGCTCGATTGCGTGGCCAAGCGTGTGGCCGTAGTTCAAAATCTCGCGCAGACCCGATTCCTTGAAATCTGCTCCAACGACTCGAGCCTTGATTGCAATCGACCGTTCGATTATCTCGCGGAACTGAGCGCTGGTCGGGTCGGTTGCCAAAGCGACGTCGGCTTCGATAAGTTCCAGAATGCGGACGTCGTCGATGAAACCGTATTTGGCAACCTCTCCGTAGCCGGCCAAAATTTCGTTTCGGGGCAAGGTGACCAGAGTATCCAGGTCGCAAATGACAGCGCTGGGCGCGTAGAACACACCAACCAGATTTTTACCCTCTTGAGTATTGATGCCGGTCTTGCCACCTATGGCCGCGTCTACCATTCCAAGCAGAGTGGTTGGCACCTGAATCAGCTTTACGCCGCGCAACCAGGTTGCTGCCACGAAGCCTGCCAAGTCGGTGGTACTACCTCCACCAAACCCGATTACAGCATCGCTGCGTGTGAAGTCACTTTGGCCGAGGATTCCCCAGCAGAAAGCAGCAACCTCGACACGCTTGGCATCCTCGCTGTTTGGGATTCCCGCCACAATGGCCTCGTAACCCTGAGCTAAGAGTTCTTCCCTAAGCGCCTCGGCGCTCACGGCCAGCGCTTCGGGGTGGATGATCATGACTTTTTGAACGGCCGGCCCAAGAGCTTTACCAACCTCGCCCAGCAGGGCCCGACCAACCAAAATTGGATAAGGGTCGACTCCACTAACTTCGATGCGTGTAACGTGTTCCATTTAGAGTCCTAGTTTCTGCATGATTTCGCTTACGGTAGCGCTGAGCGACTGGATTGACGTGTTGATCGAGACGTCGGCCATGGATTCGTAAATCGGCTTGCGCTCTTCATAGATCCGTATCCAATCGTCAAAGCCGTTCTTCACCAACGGTCGCTTTGAGCCCTTGAGTCGGCTCCGGATGTGACGCCCATCGGTGCTCAGATAAATCACTGTTACAGCTTGGAGCCTCTGTCTGCTCAGCTCGCTGAGCACTGCCCCGCCACCCGTGGCGACCACCGCTGGGGCGTTGATGGCACTGTTTAGTGCGACTTCTTCCAGAGACCTAAACGCCTTCTCGCCATAATCTGCGAAAATCTGCTCTATCGGGCCGTGTTCTTGCACAACAACGGCGTCGGTGTCTATGAATGGTCGCTTGAGCGCCCGAGCTAACTTTTTGCCAACCGTGGTCTTACCCACACCCATTGGTCCTACCAAGACGAGTACGTCCGTTTTGT
The DNA here is from genome assembly GCA_903927775.1 of uncultured Micrococcales bacterium. Lineage (GTDB taxonomy): Bacteria > Actinomycetota > Actinomycetes > Actinomycetales > Microbacteriaceae > Rhodoluna. Next base: position 5,345 of record CAIYOE010000018.1, read on the forward strand.
TCATGCTAGGCGTCGAAAGAGGTCAATACCGCCGGGATGTTGGCCAGGTAGCTCTGCAAGTTGCGTTTGGTCTCGGCAACGTTGTCGCCACCAAATTTCTCGAGTACTGAGTTTGCCACCACAAGTGCCACCATTGCCTCTGCAACCACGCCGGCTGCCGGAACGGCACAGACATCGCTGCGTTGGTGGTGAGCCTTTGCAGGTTCGCCGGTAGCAACATCGATGGTTGCCAAGGCGCGTGGGACCGTGGAAATTGGCTTCATAGCAGCGCGCACTCGCAGCACCTCGCCGTTAGACATTCCACCCTCGATTCCGCCGGCACGGTTTTCGACTCGGCGGACAATGCCGTCGGCGTCGCGCTCGATTTCGTCGTGCGCAACCGAGCCTCGTCGGCGTGCTGTTTCGAATCCGTCTCCAACTTCTACACCTTTAATGGCCTGGATGCCCATAAGTGCGGCCGCAAGTTGTGAGTCAAGTCGTCGATCCCAGTGAACGTAGGTGCCTAAGCCCGGAGGAAGGTTGTACACCAGCGTTTCCACCACGCCTCCCAGGGTGTCGCCATCGGCGTGCGCCGAGTCAACTTCGGCAACCATCGCCGCACTCACGGTGGCATCAAAGCACCGCATTGGGTCTTCGTCTAGTGTCGCCAGGTCAGAAGGCATAGGAAGCGCTGCACCCCGCGGCGATTCGACGGGTCCGATGCCCACCGTGTGGGTGACTAGCTCGATGCCAAGCTCGTTCAGGAAAGCCGATGCCACAGACCCCAGAGCCACTCTTGCCGCGGTTTCGCGCGCACTGGCACGCTCAAGAACCGGACGCGAGTCCAAGAATCCGTATTTCTGCATGCCGGTGAAGTCGGCGTGGCCTGGGCGCGGGCGACTCAGCGCTGCTGCTCTGGCACCGGTTAGCAGCTCGGCGTCGACAGGGTCGGCGCTCATGATGTCTTGCCACTTTGGCCACTCGGTGTTGGCAACGCAAATTGCTATCGGGCCACCCTGAGTGAACCCGTGACGAACGCCTCCCGACAGGGTGACTTCGTCTTGTTCGAACTTCATACGTGCGCCGCGACCATAGCCAAGTCGACGACGAGCCAGTGCGGTTTGAACCTCGGCCGTGGTTATTGGCACGCCAGCAGGCAACCCCTCTAGGACTGCAACAAGCTCCGGGCCATGTGATTCTCCGGCAGTGATCCAACGTAACATGGTGCAATTCTGCCACACCTACTTGGTTCGAACTCCCGCTACTGCTCTAATGAGTGACGCATTGCCTCAACTACCGCGACTTCATTTGGCAGTGGTAGAGCTGGATCGTTACTGGTGAAAATACGGATTTGGGCAACCGCCTGCCACAGCAGCATCTCGAGTCCGCTGATTATTGGCTGGTTTTTGTCAAGCCATAGTTGCGCGAAACTACTTGGCCATGGCTGATAAGCGACATCCATTACTGCGCCACTTGGCTTGAAACGGCGCCACTTTTGCAACTTGGCCGCGTCTTCATTCAGTGCACCACCAGGCAAAGTAGCGATGGTCAGGTCGCTCGCATTGACAGCGCGCTTGAGGTTGGAGGTTTTCCTTGCCCGGAGTCCAAGGTTTTTTGCTGCGTCGATTAACCTATCGCGGGTCTTTGAGTTGCGAGCGTAGAACAGTACCTGTGCCGCGGGAGCTAGTTGCCTAATCGCTACCATGGCGCTTGTTGCGGTAGCGCCAGAGCCGATAATCAAAATTCGTTTCAGCTCGCCAAGGTTTGCGATATGCACTGCCTGCACGATACCAAAGACATCGGTGTTGTAGCCCTGCCAGCCAGATTCAGTGCGAACCAAGGTGTTTACCGCGCCGGTGGCTTCGGCAGCCTTATCAACCGAATCGGCGAACTTGGCCGCCTCTTCTTTCAGCGGCATGGTTAAAGACAGACCGAGCCAGTTCTCATCCAGTCCTTCGACAAAAGAGCGAAGACCACCCTTGCGGACTTCGTTTCTTTGGTAATCCCAGTCCAAACCAAGCACCGAATAGGCAGCATTGTGAATAAGCGGAGACTTGGAGTGCTCAATCGGAGATCCGAGCACTGACAGAGATTTTATAAACATTAGTTTCCATTCCAGCCGGGGTTAGCCTGGATCCACGCTCTAAATTTTGCAACCGCAAGCTCGTGCTGTGCCACTGTGTTGCTAAAAACTGTCTCGCCAGTGGCTAAGTTGATGGCACAGAAATAGAGCCAACTGCCATTTGCAGGGTGCAGCGCCGCATCGATCGCGAGCGATCCCGAACCGCCAATTGGGCCAATCGGTAATCCAATATGCACATAGGTGTTGTATCCATTTGTTGAGGCCCGCTCGGCATCGGTTGTGGTAACAGTGGTTCCGCCCGATCCGTAACTCACAGTGGCGTCGCTTTGCAATGGCATTCCTACAGCTAGACGATTTAGAAACACCCTAGAGACCTTGTAAAAGTCGTCGTGTTGTCTAGCCTCTTTTTGAATAACCGAAGCCAAAGTGAGAACCCGGTGTCGATCAGCTGTCGCCACCCCGAACTTGTCGAGTTCCTGATAGGTGCGGTCAACCATCTGTTTCAGAATTTGGTTAGCGTTGATTGCGGGGTCAAACCCGTAGGTCGCCGGAAACAGATACCCTTCGGCCGAGGGCTCGGCAGTGGGAATACCTAGCGCCGCAAGGTCGCGAGCTGCTTGGGTAAAGTCTCCGAGTGGTTTTCCGGTTGCAGACGCCAACTGCTGCAGTACCGTACCGATTCTTAGACCCTCTTTGATGGTTACACGGTCGAGTTTGAGCGAGGCAGGGTCCTTGAGTGCGGCTAGCGCTTGCGATGAGCTCATGCCATGTTTGAGCTGATAGGTACCGGGGTAAAAGAGAGTGTTCTCCGAGACGATCAAGCGATAAACAACATCGGAATTCTTGACCACTCCGAGTTTTGCAAGGTCAGCGGCCACGCCAACACCGGTTTCCCCCGCACTGATAACCAGGGTCACGCTACCGGAACCCGGGCCAGGAAAATCGCGCCCAAGCAGACCGTCGTACGCTGCTCTCAGTTGGCCGCGTTGGGTAAAACCGATTATCGCCAAAACCGCAACCAATACGACTGCAAAAACAAAGAGTCGCCTACGGCGAAAGCGACGGCGATCGGCTGCGCGGTCTGATCGCAGACTATTCAGCTGGCTCATCCTGCGGCCTTTCAAAATCATCTAGTGCCCTGCCGGGCTGTGTGCCCGAGTTTTTTTCGGTGGCCAAAGCCTGTTCCAAGATTATGGCTGCAGCCTCTTGATCGATAACGCTTCGCGAATTCTTAGTCGTTTTACCAGCCAGTCTCAGGTTTGCAGAAGCGCTCACCGTGGTCAGCCGTTCGTCGACCAGTCGAACCTCCAGACCGCATACCTCGCTAATCGCATAAGCAACGCGAAGCGCATCGATGGTGGATTCGGTGCTGGTGCCGGCAAGTGACACCGGCAACCCTACATAGGCCTCTAAGAACGAGTAGTCATCGATGGCCTTGCCTATCAAAACTGCCGTTTCGTGCGGAGTGCTTGGCCTAGGTACAGTCTCGAAAGGGGAGGCCAAAATCCCGTCTTGGTCGCTGATCGCCAGACCAACGCGGGCTTTGCCCACGTCGATGCCTAGCCTTCGACCTTTACGCATAGCAGACAGACTAGAGCGCAGCCTTTACCGCTGCAATTGCTGCGGAAATCTGAGCGACGTCCGAGCCTCCACCCTGTGCGATATCGTCTTTGCCGCCACCGCCGCCACCAAGCATCGTGCTGGCTACACGAACTAGTGCGCCAGCCTTCACTGCAGCCGACTGAGCTGCCTTGGTAGTTGCGATAACCACCATTGGCTTTCCGGAAATCTCTCCAAATATGGCACTCACACCCGCGTTCGCTCCCAAGCCCTCGCGGATCTGAGTCGCTAGGCTACGAAGGTCCTCTACGGACTCGGTCACGCCGATGTTTACAGCAACCAACTTGGTGGAGTTCACGGTTTCGGCGGCTGCGATTAGTGCAGGAACCTTGGCTGCTAGCTCCGCTGCCTGGTACTGGGCAAGCTTGCGCTGTGCGGCCTTTAGGTCATCCATGGTTTGAACCAAGCGGTCCTCGAGTCCACCCTGCGGTGCCTTCAGGATTTCGCCCAGGCGTGCAACCAGTGCTCGCTCGGTGGCCAATGCGCGGAAAGCCTCAATGCCCACTAGGGCCTCTAGGCGGCGTGAGCCGGAACCAACCGAAGACTCATTGATGACAGAGACCAGACCGATCTGCGATGAGCGGCTAACGTGAGTTCCGCCACAGAGCTCGCGAGACCAAGGGCCACCAACTTCGATAACTCGAACGCTCTCGTCGTATGTCTCGCCAAAGAGCGCCACCGCTCCCCGGGTTTTGGCTTCTGGCAGGCTCATGAATTGAGCACTCACGGCGAGGTCGCTTCGGATTGCAAGATTGGTTACTTCTTCGATCTCGCTCTTGGTGGCAGTGCTGAGCGCCTGGGCCCAAGAGAAATCGAGACGAAGGTAACCCGGCTTGTTGTAAGAACCGCTCTGCAGTGCGGTTGGGCCTAGA
>CAIYOE010000019.1 GCA_903927775.1 uncultured Micrococcales bacterium
CTGGTTCGAGGTGCTTGGCCCAAGTTGTGGTGATGTGACTATTGTCTCGGTAAACGATGATGTTTCCCTTAACCGGCGGGCAACTGGTTTGGCTGCAGAACAAATCGGTGAAGTCGGCGACAATCAGATTGGCGTGGCCCTTGACAGCAGCCGGCAGTGGATCCGCCGGTGTCAGCCCCGCCGAGCGCGGAAGTGCGCAAGCCGTGGCGGCCTTGGCGCCGAATTGCTCGATGCACGGAATGAAATTCTGCTTTGGCTTTGGGGTGTCGTGAATCAAGAAGAACTTGGTGCCCTTTGCGGTAATCTTGGCCACCTCACTAGCGAATGCTTTGGCTACATCGCTGCGACCCTGAGTGACCAGCGACGAGTTCGAGTTGATCACCAGATCGAACGGCTTGGTTTTGGCAAGGTACGCCTCTAGGTTCTGGTTCCAACCCTTGCAGGTCTTGTCGGTGTAGCCACTTGGGTAAAGCGCCGGATCCAGAACTGTGCAAGCGCTCTTGCTAATCATGGTGAGGTTCCAGTGGTACTTGTAGGCCAGGTCGTCTACTGGAACAAACCACTGACGAGTGTGGCTGTCGCCAATCAACGCAACTCGAATCTTGCCGTTTGGATCGCCCTTTTGGCAGGTGAAGAAACGGTCCTCGCTGCGGCCAACTTTGCAGTCGCCGCTGTCTTTGGCCTTTGCGCCGTTGTTTAGGTTGCTCAGCGGCGGGGTCAGCTGGGTGTTGCCAAAGCTGTTCTTGAGCAGGGTTTTGGCCATTTCCTCTAGACCAAAGGTGCTGCTCAGCACAATAAGCATTCCCACGGCTGCGGCCAAAAGTTGGCGCCCGGGCCGAAGCGTCGAAAGCCATCCGAAACGAACCGGGTCTTCTACAAAACGCTTGCTCAGCCAGCCAAGCACAATGGCCAGGCCAAAGATCGCAAATCGCGCCCACATGTCTGGGTTTCCAACCAGTACCCAAGGCGCCAGAATCAGAATTGGCCAGTGCCAAAGGTACATGCTGTAAGAAATATCACCGATGAACTGAATTGGGCGCCAGGCCAAAACCTTGGTCGGCATCAAAGCGGAGGCGCTCTGCCCACCGTGCAACATGAGTACGGTAGCCAAAACCGGCAGCACCGCCCAGTAACTTGGGAACGGGGTTGCCCCGGTGAAGGTCGCCAGTGTGTAAATAACCAGAACCACACCCGCCCAGAACCAGATCGGGCTGCGGTTCTTGGACACGTGGTCTTCCGAAGAAGTGCCAATCGCCAAGAGCGCACCCGCGGCGAACTCCCAGGCTCGGGTAAAGGTGTCGAAGTAGGCGGCCGATGGCGAATCCCAGGTTAGGTAAACGCTGTAGGCCAATGAACCCACCAGCACTGCAAACAGAATCGATAGCAGCACGTAGCGGTTGCGTAGCCTCTTGAAGGTCTTGGCCAGTAGCAAGGCCAAGAATAGAACGATTGGCCAGAAGATGTAGTACTGCTCTTCTACGCTCAGGCTCCAAAAATGCTGGAACGGACTCTTGGTGCCGTCATCGGTGAGGTAGTTGGTGACCTTGCCGATCAATACCCAGTTCTGGGCATAAACGGTGGCGCCATAAGACTCATCGTGGACTTTGATAAACCAGCTTGGGGTCGTCAAAAGGTAGGTAGCTACTGTGGTGGCCAAAATAACCA
>CAIYOE010000020.1 GCA_903927775.1 uncultured Micrococcales bacterium
GATTACCTGCCCAAAAGCCACATCGCTGTCTAGGCGACGTAGGTCTTCAGATAGACAATCACGAAGGTTTCGACGCGGAAGTGTAATCTCGCGATCTGGTTGTCCAGGCTGGACTATTTTGGCTACCTCGGCGTTTTGGCGTATAACCTCGATATCGCCGCTCTGTCTCACCAATTTGACTGAGTGGATGCCCTGCACGGCGCGGCCACGAGCCTTGCGAACCATGGTCACCGGCACTTTGAGCTTGAGCTCAAGCCACGCCGCCAAAAGATCGGTGCTAGGGGAGTCAACAGCACCGGTTACCTCAACAGCAGTAACGCTGTCGAACGGAGGCTGGTCCAAAATGGTTGCCAGCTGGGCACGCCACAGAGTCAGGCGAGTCCAGGCAAAGTCACTATCACCGGGGGCGTAGGTTTTAGCCAATTTGCGCAGGTGCTCGTGCGGGTCCTTCTGGGCGGCAGCATCGGTGATTCGGCGAGTGGCAATACGGCCCACTTCGCTCTTAGCCGCGTTGTCGGGCGCTTGGGCTGGCCACCAAGCCACTACTGGCGCGTCTGGCAGTAGCAAACCGGTCACTAGGCTCTCTGCGTCGCTAGCGGCCTCTCCGTAGGCACGAAGCACGATTACCTCGGACGCACCGGCGTCTCCGCCGATACGAATTTGAGCGTCTAGACGGGCGTCTTTCTTGCTCATGCCGTTGTCATCGGCGAGCACGATCACTCGGCTCGGGTGCTCACGCGAGGCCTCGTTGGCCGCGCGAATGGCTTCTTCGATTCCCTTGAGGTCGGTTTCAATCACCAAGGTAAGAACACGACCCAGAGCAACGGCTCCGCCTTGCTCGCGCAAGGTAACCATTCGCTTCGACACCTTGCTGATTGTGGTGTTTGGCATATCTACGATCATGGACGTCTCCAAGCGCGGCCATCTGCGGCCATCATACGGTCTGCGGACTCTGGGCCCCAGGTGCCAGGACGATATTGTTCAGGCTGACCTTGCTTGGCCCAAAATTCCTCGATCGGGTCGAGGATCATCCAGCTGAGTTCAACTTCTTCGTGGCGTGGGAACAGCGGTGGATCACCGAGTAGCACATCTAGGATTAGGCGCTCGTAAGCTTCGGGGCTGGCCTCGGTAAAGGCGTGCCCGTAACCGAAGTCCATAGTTACGTCGCGCACGTTCATTCCAACGCCCGGCACCTTGGATCCAAAGCGCATGGTTACGCCCTCGTCTGGCTGAACCCGAATAACCAATGCGTTCTCTCCAAGAGCGGCGGTCTGTTCGGCAGCAAATAGAGCCTGAGGTGCGCGCTTGAAAACCACCGCAATCTCGGTAACGCGACGACCCAGGCGCTTGCCAGCGCGCAGGTAGAACGGAACTCCCGCCCAGCGGCGAGTGTTGATGTCCAGACGCATTGCAGCGTAGGTCTCGGTTACGCTCTTTGGGTTCATGCCGTCTTCGGCTAGAAACCCAGGAACCTTTTCGCCACCCTGCCAGCCGCCAGCGTACTGTCCGCGTGCGGTGTGCTTCCCCAGATCTTTGGGCAAACTGACTGCCTTGAGGACCTTCTCTTTTTCGGCGCGCAGATCGGCCGCGTCGAACGACACAGGCTCTTCCATCGCTGTTAGGGCAAGCAACTGGAGCAAGTGGTTCTGGATTACGTCTCGCGCAGCACCAATGCCGTCGTAGTAGCCGGCACGGCCACCGACACCGATATCTTCGGCCATGGTGATCTGAATGTGGTCAATGTAGTTGCTGTTCCAAATTGGCTCGAACATCATGTTTGCAAAGCGCAATGCCAAGATGTTCTGAACTGTCTCTTTACCCAGGTAGTGGTCGATACGGAAAACCGAGTCGGCTGGGAAAACGCTCTCAACAACAGCGTTTAGTTCGCGAGCGGTCTTGAGGTCCGAGCCGAAGGGCTTTTCGATAACTACGCGCCGGAACTCACCCTCTTTGGCTGTTGCAAGGCCGCTGCGCGAAAGCTGTTGGGTCACCTGAGGGAAATCTTTCGGCGGAATCGAGAGATAGAAGGCGTGGTTTCCATTTGTTCCACGGGCTCGGTCCAGTTCCTCAACAGTTTCCTTTAGCCGGTCGAACGAGGCGTCGTTGTCGAATTCGCCCTGCACAAAACGAATACCCTGAGCCAGTTGCTGCCAAACTTCTTCGCTGAACGGGGTTCTGGCGTACTCGCGCACAGAATCGTGTACGACTTTGGCAAAATCCTCGTTCGCCCATTCACGGCGAGCAAACCCGACCAAAGAGAAACCCGGTGGCAGTAGTCCGCGGTTAGCAAGGTCGTAAATCGCCGGCATAAGTTTCTTGCGCGACAGGTCACCGGTTACACCGAAAAGAATCAGACCGCTAGGGCCTGCGATTCGGTTCAGTCGGCGATCTTCAGGGTCGCGAAGCGGGTTAACGCCTGGCGCTATTTTTGCTGGGCTCATTGCTTGAGCAACTCCTTGATTTGAAAACTATGCGATGGCGGCTAGAAGTGCTGCCAGGTCGGCCGTTACATCGCCCAAGGTTAGGGTCAGAACAGGTCGGGACAGCGCACCAAGTACAGAGGCATCGCCGGCTGCCTGAGAAGCGATTAACTCACCAAAAGTGAACTCGCGGCCAGGAACGGCGAGGTCGGCTTCGCCTTTGGAAACCAGCTGCAAGTAAACACCTTGACGAGGGCCACCCTTGTGGTATTGCCCGGTGGAGTGCAGGAATCGCGGTGCCCAGCCAAAGGTGGTCGGACGACCGGTACGGCTAGCAAACGCGTCGCGTAGGTCGTAGGCCTGTGGAACCGAGGTGCGGTCAAGGTAGGCCTGAACCGAGAAGTAGCTATCGATGTCGAGTTGAGCAATGAGGGCCTCGACCGCTCCCTTTACGGTGGTGACTCCGGCTAGGTCTAGGTTGTGTGCACGCACCTCTACCTGACCATCCACAAAGGCTGGGGCTGCAATAGCGGCACGTTCGTTCAACATGGCGCGGGCGGCGATCTTGGCGCTTTCCACATCTGGTTGGTCGAATGGGTTTATGCCGATCAAACGGCTTGCGATTACGGTGGCGTATTCCCAGAGCAGGAATTGCTCACCCAACGAACCCGAGATCACGATTTCGTCGCCGGTGGCAACGGTGGCATCTGCTACCAAACGTGCCAAGACTAGGTCGTCCGCAGCCGCCGAAACCTCTGGGCTTCCAGGCTCTAGAACAACCGGAAGAACTCCGCGACCGATCTTGCCGGTGCTTTCAGCTATCAGCTGCTCAGCCCAGTCTCCAAAGCCAACAATCGGGGCACCGTCAACGATGATGCCTACCTTGTCGCGGAAACCGGTGGCGCTGGCAGTGCGAGCCAGAACGGCACCCAAAATAAGTGCTGGGTTTTCGGCAGAGTCCAACGAAAGCAGTTCGCCAGCCTCGTGAGCATCTGCCAGCAATCGAGCGATATCCGCACCGGCTAGACCAGAAGGTACCAAACCGAATGCGGTTAGAGCGCTGTAGCGTCCGCCCACGGTAGGGTCGGCATTGAAAATGCGGTAGCCATCGGCGGTAGCGGCAGCCTCCATCGGTGATCCCGGGTCGGTCACAATGACAACGCGCTCGGCCACAGGAATGCCAGCCTCGGCGAAAGCCTGCTCGAAAATGCGCTTCTGCGAATCGGTCTCAACCGTGGATCCAGACTTGCTTGAAACCACGATTGCGGTGCGAGCTAGGTCGCCAGAAAGCGCGTCGTTGATCTGATCAGGGTCAGTGCTGTCTAGAACCACCAGCTCAACGCCTGCGGTGCGAGTGATTACCTCGGGAGCCAGCGACGAACCGCCCATGCCGCAGAGCACGAAACGGTTTACGCCCTGAGCGGCGAATGCGTCGCGAAGCTCGAGGATTGGCTCCACTAGTGCGGCGCTATCAACTGAGCTGGTTACCCAGCCCAGACGAATCGAAGACTCGGACTCTGCGTCCTTGCCCCAAAGGGTGAAGTCCTTAGCGGCAACTCGGCTAGCAACCTTGTCTGCAATGAGCGTTGGAACATACTCTGCAACAGCAGCGGCAGCCTTACCCGAAACGGCAATCTTGAGCATTACTTGGCGGCCTCTAGTGCTGCGGCAACGCTCTGGACTAGCTCGTTCCAAGAGACAACGAACTTGTCGACACCCTCGGTCTCTAGTAGGTCTACAACATCGTTGTAGGAAACGCCCACTGCCTCAACTGCGAACAATATCGCCTTGGCATCTTCGTAGTGTGCGTTAATGCTGTTTGCAGGCACGATTCCGTGGTCGTAAACGGCCTCCATGGTCTTCTCCGGCATGGTGTTTACCAGGGCGGGTGCAACCAACTCGGTTACGTAAAGGGTGTCCGAAAGTGCTGGGTCCTTGACACCGGTGGAGGCCATCAAAGGGCGCTGCTTGTTAGCACCAGCTGCCTCAAGGGCTGACCAACGTTCGTTAGCGAAGTCCTGCTCGAATACTTGGTAGGCCAGACGAGCGTTAGCCAGAGCCGACTTGCTCTTTAGCGAAAGTGCGTCTGCGGTTCCGATAGCGACCAGGCGCTTGTCGATTTCTAGGTCTACGCGGCTTACAAAGAACGATGCAACCGAGTGGATCTTGCTGATGTCATGACCATTTGCCTTAGCCAGTTCGATACCCGCGATGTAGGCCTCGATGACCTCGCGGTAACGAGCCAAAGAAAAGATGAGGGTTACGTTTACGCTGATGCCCTCGCCGATAACCGCGGTGATGGCCGGGAGGCCTTCCTTGGTGGCAGGAATCTTGATCATTACGTTCTCGCGGTCGACCTTGGCAAATAGTTCCTTGGCCTGAGCGATGGTACCCGCGGTGTCGCGTGCAAGACCCGGCTCAACCTCGATCGAAACACGACCATCGAAGCCCTTGCTGTCGGCGTAGATGCCAGCAAAAATGTCGCAGGCCTCGGCCACGTCTAGGGTGGTGATCTCGAAAATCGCCTTGGCTGCGTCCGCGCCCGCTGCAGCTAGTTCGCGAACCTGGTCGCCGTAGCCGTCGCCCTTGCCAATCGAGGCAGCAAAGATGCTCGGGTTGGTGGTCACACCTACAACGCTGCGGTTGGTGATTAGGTCGCGCAATGCACCCGAACGGATGCGGGTGCGCGATAGGTCGTCTAGCCAGATGCTAACGCCGTTTGCTGCCAGTTGTGCCAGTGGGGAAGTAGTCATGAGTGACCTCTTTCTGAAAGTTTTGAAAGCTAAAAAAGTGGGGGACTAAGCGGTCTTAAGCGCTTCGTGAGCGGCGGCGACTACTGCCTCAGCGGTCATGCCGAATTCACGGTAAAGGGTCTTGGCATCGGCCGAGGCACCAAAGTGCTCAATCGAAACGCTCTTGCCTGTGGCACCAACGTACTTGTTCCAACCCAACGACAGACCGGCCTCAACCGAAACACGGGCGGAAACACCGGCAGGCAGAACCTGCTCGCGGTATTCGGCGGACTGCTCGTCGAACCATTCAAGACACGGAGCCGAAACCACGCGGGTTGCAACACCAGCAGCCTCAAGCTGCAAACGAGCGGCCACTGCGATTTCAACCTCTGAACCGGTGGCGATCAAAATCACCGATGGCTTACCGCTCGCTGCTTCTAGCAGGGTGTAGGCACCCTTAGCGGTGTTCTCTGCACCCGCGTACACGGCACCGGTCTCGTCGGCTTCGCCGCGCGAGTAAACCGGCAGGTTCTGTCGGCTTAGAGCCAAACCAGCAGGACCCTGACGACGCTCAAGCACGGTCTTCCAGGCGTATGCGGTTTCGTTGGCGTCTGCCGGACGAACCATGTCCAGGTTCGGAATCGCTCGCAGGGTGGCAAGCTGCTCGATTGGCTGGTGGGTCGGGCCGTCTTCTCCAAGAGCAACGGAGTCGTGGGTCCAGACAAAGATGCTTGGGATGCCCATCAATGCTGCCAAACGAACCGCTGGGCGCATGTAGTCGCTAAAGATCAGGAAGGTACCGCCGAAGGCGCGGGTGTTTCCGTGAAGAACGATTCCGTTCAGGATCGCACCCATGGCGTGTTCGCGGATACCAAAGTGCAAGACGCGACCGTACTTGTCGCCGTTCCACTCGTGGGTAGACCACTCTGCAGGAACAAACGACTTAGCACCGGTGATGGTGGTCATGTTCGAATCAGCTAGGTCGGCCGAGCCACCCCAAAGTTCAGGCATTACACCTGCGATGGCGTTGATTACCTTGCCCGAAGCCACGCGGGTTGAAACCGAGCTTCCGCCTTCGAATACCGGAAGTGCGCTTTCTAGTTCTGCGGGAACAGCGCCAGAAACTACTCGCTCTAGCAGATGCTTCTTGTCTGCGTTCTCGGATGCCCAAGCATCGAACGAAGCCTCCCAAGCCGCACGCTCGCGGTCAAAACGCTCGGTCGAGCGGGTGTGAGCAAGAACCTCAGGAGCGACCTCGAAGGTCTTCTCTGGGTCGAAGCCCAGAACGGTCTTTAGGCCGGCAAGTTCCTCGGCGCCAAGTGCCGAACCGTGAATCTTTCCACTGTTCTGCTTCTTAGGCGAAGGCCAACCGATGATGGTACGAAGAGTGATCAGCGAAGGCTTGTCGGTGACAGCCTTGGCAGCCTGAATGGCGTTGTAAAGCTCCTCGATGTCCTCAACGTAGTTGCCGGTCTTCTTCCAATCGACTACCTGGGTGTGCCAACCGTATGACTGGTAACGAGCCGAGAGGTCCTCGGTGAAAGCGATGTTGGTGTCGTCTTCGATCGAGATCTGGTTGCTGTCGTAGATAACAACTAGGTTGCCAAGCTTTTGGTGGCCGGCAAGTGATGCGGCCTCTGCGGTAACGCCCTCCTGCATGTCGCCATCGCCAGCGATTACGTACACAAAGTGATCGAATGGGCTGGTGCCTGCTGGCGCGGCTGGGTCGTAAAGACCGCGCTCAAAGCGAGCCGCGTAGGCAAATCCGGTAGCCGAGGCCAAACCCTGACCAAGCGGACCGGTGGTGATTTCCACACCCTTGGTGTGTCCGTACTCTGGGTGACCAGGGGTTGCAGAACCCCAGGTACGAAGAGCCTTGATGTCTTCTAGCTCCAGACCGTAGCCGTGAAGGAACAACTGGTTGTAGATAGTCAGCGACGAGTGTCCAACGCTCAGAATGAAGCGGTCGCGACCCAACCAGCGGTCCTCGCGAGGGTCATGACGCATGACCTTGTTGAACAAGAGGTAAGCAACCGGTGCCAGGCTAATTGCGGTTCCGGGGTGTCCGTTACCAACTTTTTCTACCGCATCAGCAGCTAAAACGCGGGCGGTGTCGACGGCCTTTGAATCAAGGTCGGTCCAGTGGAATGCTGACAAGACAGCTCCTTCTTATTGTGGATTTAGTGAACGAATGTTCGATTGTCCATATTTCGGCGCCGTTGCCTGATTGCGAGTATCTGCAGGGTCGTAAAAACATGCTTTCCCGACGCGAACTCGGGTAGAAGTCTATACCTCGAGACTTTATTAACCGAGGGAATGAACTGAGCATTTCCTCGTTTAGAATTGAATAAATGACTAACAAAATGCCTTCTGAACGCACGCCTCTTTCGCGCGGCTCTTTTGGCAAACTCAAGGCATACGTTGCTTTGACCAAACCACGAGTCATAGAGCTGCTGCTTATCAGCACCGTTCCCACCATGATTCTGGCCAATCACGAGCGTTTTGGTAAGGGATTACCCGACATTTGGCTGATCCTGGCAACGCTCATCGGTGGAGCCCTAAGCGCAGGTTCGGCCGGTGCCTTTAACTGCTACATCGATGCCGATATCGACAAACTGATGGGACGCACCAAGGGTCGCCCGCTAGTTACCGGCGAGCTCACCAAGCGCGAAGCACTGATTTTTTCTTACACAATCGGCGTGGCATCGATTGCCTGGCTTTGGGTTTTCGTTAACTTTTTGTCGGCCATGTTGTCTCTATTCGCGATCCTGTTCTATGTGGTCATCTACTCGCTTTTGCTCAAGCGCCGCACCCCTCAGAACATAGTTTGGGGCGGGGCGGCCGGCTCCATGCCGATTTTGATTGGTTGGGCAGCCGTCACCAACGAACTATCCGCTTCCGCCTGGGTGCTGGCGCTGGTGCTATTCCTCTGGACACCTCCGCATTACTGGCCGCTCAGCATGCGCTACCGCGAGGACTACGCCACCGCGGGTGTGCCAATGCTCCCGGTGGTTCGTGGCTCGCGAAGCGTTTCGGTGCAGATCATTCTCTACAGCTGGGCGCTATTTGTTTCCACGCTGATCATGATTCCTGCCGGACACATGGGCTGGATATATACATCGGTGGCCGTTATCACCGGCGTATGGTTCATGTTCGAAAGCTATGTGCTCTTCAACGAAGGCTATAGAGGCGAGCCCAAGAACCCGATGCGGCTATTCCACGGTTCCATCACTTATCTAACGGTGCTGTTTATCGCTATCGCGCTTGACCCGCTGATTTACTTACCGCTCTGGTAAGGCAAAGCCCACTGGCGAACTATTTTTGTGGCAACGCCGGCTTAGGCAGTTTGATCTCTTCGAGACGTTTCAGAGATTCATCGCGTTCGGCTGCGTGATCCACAATCGGCACAGGGTAGCCATGCGCATAACCTCCGATGATATCCCACGGTTCGTGAACCTGTGCGCCCCAGATATGCGCCAACTCGGGCACGTATTTGCGAACATAATCGCCACGGGGGTCGAACTTGATGCCCTGCAGCACTGGGTTGAAGACTCGGTAATAGGGGCTTGCATCGGTGCCGCAACCCGCGGTCCACTGCCATCCGTGTGCGTTGGAGGCAGGATCAAAGTCGGTGAGACATTCCTCGAACCAATCGGCGCCAGCCTGCCACTCAAGGTGCAAGTCTTTGACCAAGAAAGACGCCACAATCATGCGGACTCGGTTGTGCATCCAGCCCGTAGTTGCCAGCTGACGCATTCCAGCATCGACCATTGGGTAACCGGTCTTGCCGGCCTTCCAGGCGGCCAGCCGTTCTTCGGCGAGCGCCCCCTCATCGAAGCGCATTTTGCTGAATCGTGGTTCCAGGTAATCGGTGGCCGAGTAGGGATGGTGCCAGAGAACATCTCCGTAGAACTCTCGCCACGCTATCTCTTTGCGGAACACCTCGTGACCCGGCTGGTCGCCCAGTTCGGCAAGTAGAGTTCGGGGGTGAATCTCTCCGTGAGCCAGCGCGTGGCTCAGATGTGACGTACCAGAGAGGTCTGCGCGGTTCCGGTCATCGCTGTAGTTATTTAGAGCGCGCTTCTTGAAACGCTCCCAGCTACGCAGCGCATATGCCTCGCCGGCCTTTACCACTATTGGGGATTCTTTGGTGGGCAATGGGGCGCCGAGGTCATCGATGGGCTTTACCCAAGACATGGTCGGCATTCCCGATGCGTCGACTCCGTTGAAAGGCGAAGGCTTATGCCAACCGAGCGCCATCCAACCCTTGTAGAACGGGGTGTAAACCTTGTAGGGCGTGCCGTCTGGCTTCCGAACTGTTCCGGGAGAAACGGCATAGATGCTGTCCTCAAGGAACAGCTTGACCCCGATGCTGGCTAGGTAATGACCCACCTTGTTCTGAAGCTCAACCGAAGCGGGGTCAAAACCGCGGGTGGCAATCACACGTTCGGCGCCGGCGGCCCTGACTACCTCTCCAATCGCTCTGGGTAGTTCGGTAACGGAATCGGCGTGACGAACCAGCAGTCCACCATCCATGGATGCATTCAGAGCGTTGAGCGAAGCTGTGAGGGAGTGCTGGCGAATGCCCGAAAGCTCGTGAAACGCCTGCAGGTCAACCGCGTAGAGGCCAACCACCTTGTTGCTGCCCGATACCTGCGAGTCCAATACGGCACGATTTAGTGCCGGGTTGTCGTTCAGGCGAAGATCTCGAGTAAACCAAAAGACAGTTGTCAAAGTTTCACCGGGCTACTTGGCTCGAGTAGACAAGAAGTTGAATGTCAGTAGCGACACCAACACTGACGCACCCAGCATGTGGATTCCAACCAGCGCCGCAGGGACACCGAGGCGAGCCTGTGCCACACCGATTACTGCCTGGCACACGGTCACGATAAGCAGTAGACCGCTAATGTTCAGCGCCAAACTGCGAGGTTGGCCCTTGAAAGGGCGCTCTACGCGGACCAGAAGGCCAAACTGCATCAACACCAAAGTGAGCATGATGTAAGCGGGGTAGGAGTGGTAGTGAAACCAGACCTCTAGGTTCAATCCGTTACGGGCACTGTTGGCGTCTCCCGCATGTGGACCAGCGCCGGTTACCAAAACACCGATGATCACAGTGATTGCACCGAATACGGTGGTGGGCCACGCCAAGCCATAAACCAGCGATGGAATGACCTGCGTTGGCGGCTGCTTGATTCGCCAGACCAAAACCGAGGCGATTGCAATCATTACTCCGCTGAGCACGAAGTGCGCGCCAACCAACCAGGGGTTCAACTTGGTCAGTACGGTGAAACCGCCAAGAATCGCCTGGGCAGGGATACCCAGGAACAGCAAAACCGCAGGCCAGGTCAGCTTCTGAACCTTGCGCACACTGGAGCGAACCACTGCAATCAGGGTCAAAACAGCTATGACGAGTAACGCAAAGGTGAGAAGTCGGTTGGCGAACTCGATTACACCGTGGTAGCCCTGAGCAGGAACAGTAGTGATCGACTCGTTGGTGCACTTTGGCCAGGTTGGGCACCCCAAGCCCGAGCCAGTGAGTCGAACCAGACCACCGGTGACCACGATCAAAATCTGCGAAATCAGAGACAGCCATCCGTACAACGGCAGGCGCAGTTCTGCAAATAGCGGTTTAACGAATCGTTTAGATGTCTGGAGCAAGTTTCTTGCCCTTTCTGGCCCGTGGGTCTTTTGCCAATGCCCTAGCAGAGGGTAAAATTTGAAAGTTGATCTGGCACCGTCGCCTAGGTCTCCTGCTCAAGTCTTACATGGCTCACCAGGTTCACTGAAACGAGTGTCTGGTGTTGAATCGGGGAATGAAACCCGCTTGAGTTGGGTTCCATTCCCTACCTACTTGGGTATATCAATATTCCAAGTTTCCGCTCTAATCAGGAGGTTCTGCGTGTCAGAGACCATCATCGATCGTCCCGAACTAGAAGGTCTGGGCGTCTATGAATTCGGCTGGTCCGACTCAGACAAGGCAGGCGCAAACGCTCGTCGAGGAATCAATGAGGAAGTCGTTTCCGACATCTCGGGAAAAAAGAGCGAACCAGACTGGATGCGTGAGCTGCGCCTAAAGGGTTACAAGTACTTCACACAAAAGCCAATGCCAAGTTGGGGTTCGGATCTTTCGGGCATCGACTTCGACAACATCAAGTACTTTGTGCGCTCCACCGAGAAACAAGCCACCAGCTGGGAAGAACTGCCAGACGACATCAAAAACACCTACGAGCGCCTTGGCATCCCGGAGGCCGAGCGTAGCCGTTTGGTTGCCGGTGTGGCCGCTCAGTACGAGTCCGAGGTGGTTTACCACCAGATCCGCGAGGATCTAGAGGCTCAGGGCGTTATCTTCCTCGACACCGACACCGCACTAAAAGAGCACCCAGAGATTTTCAAAGAGTACTTTGGCACGGTAATCCCAGCCGGAGACAACAAGTTCGCAGCACTAAACACCGCTGTTTGGTCTGGTGGGTCATTCGTTTACGTTCCAAAGGGCGTACACGTAGAGATCCCATTGCAGGCTTACTTCCGCATCAACACCGAGAACATGGGTCAGTTCGAGCGCACCCTGATCATCGCCGATGAAGACAGCTACGTGCACTACATCGAGGGTTGCACCGCTCCTATCTACAAC
>CAIYOE010000021.1 GCA_903927775.1 uncultured Micrococcales bacterium
CCAACCTTGAGGCCCTTCCAGGCGCTGGCGAATAGTTCACGCTGCAGCTTGGCCAGTTGCGCCACATCGGCTTATTGCTTGCGGTAGCGACTTTCTGGTCGGCGGCGCAAGGCGCCTAGGCCCGTGCAGGGTGCATCTAGCAAAATTCGGTCGAAACTTGCAGGGGCATCGGTGCCAAGATCGCGACCGTCTCCGGTTCGCACGTACACCTGCGGGTTTACGCGCTCCAGGGCCTGCTCAACAAGTTTGGCTCGATGCTCTTGCAGTTCATTGCAGACCAGTTCGGCACCGAATTCGTTGGCGGCAGCGGCCAGCAACGCGGCCTTGCCGCCTGGGCCGGCACATAGATCCAGCCAATCTTCTTTGGCGCCTTTCGCGGATTTAACCGGTGCATTGATGAGTGCGAGTGCTGCCAGCTGTGACCCTTGGTCCTGGACTCGAAGTTTGCCAACTCGAACCAGATCGATGTCCCCCGGGTCGCCATCGGGAAGAATTCCACCAATTGGGCTCACACCGCCGATTGCTGCACCCACCGTAAGCAGATCGTCCACGGTGGTTATGCCAGGAAGCGCCACAAGGTTCACCAGTGGCGGCTGATTGTTCACACGAAGCAGGTCTTCTAGGTCGGCCTCGCGGCCGTCGAGGCGCAACGAATCTTCTATGGCGCGAACTATCCACTCGGGGTGCGAGTAAGTGACAGCAAGCCGGGCAACGCGATCTGGTGCAGCTTTGAGCAGGATTTCCAGCCAGGTTTCTCTGGATTTCTCGCTAACGCGGCGCAAGACACCATTTACAAATCCAGACAGGCTTGGCCGTAGGACTTTCTTTGCCAGATCCACTGTCTCGCTGAGTGCCGCGTGGCTTGGAACGCGCATACCCAAAAGCTGATGAGCGCCAAGTTCCAGAATCATGCGAGCATCGATGTCGATTTGATCTATGTTTCGGCCCGCGCAACGCTCAATGATGAGTTCGTAAAAGTACGCGTTTCGAATTGTTCCAAAGGCGAGTTCCTGAGCGAATCCCGAATCGCGGGTATCTAGGTTTGCTACCTTCAGTAACTTTGGCAGAAGCAGGTTGGCATAGGCGTCGTCTCTTGCCACCGCCAACAATAGTTCGTAGGCAACTCCTCGTGCCGAGGTTGCTGCTTTGGCTTGACCCCGGTAGTTGATTTGTGCCATTAGTTGCTTTCTTTCGCGAAATCAAAGTTTAGGTATTTGCCCGTTGCACCGCGGGCCCAATCGATGGCCTGCATTGGGTTTTTGCCAGCCGGTTGAACGATCTTTAGCTGCAGTAAAGTTCCAGCTCCGCACTCAACGAGCACACGTTTTGGTTCGAAGCGCAATCTCCCAGGAAGGTGGTCGGTCTCGGATTCGCTCTCGAGAGCAGACCAGTCTGTGCTGCCCAGCGCCGCGGCATCGATGATTCGGAACGGCTCATTCGACAAACTTGAGAACGCCATGGGCTCTGGATTCATCGCCAGCACTAGCCGTTCGATATCCAGGGCCGATTTGCTCCAATCAATATGAGCTTGCTCTCTGGTGGGTTTACTGGCGGGCCTGATTGGCAAGGCTGCCAGATTCCAGCGATCGGTTTGATTACTGAAACCCGGTTGATCGGGTTGCGGCTGGGGTGAGGTTAGTCCGGACTCGATAGCCGGAAGAGCCTGATTGAGCAGAGTTATTCCAAGCTCGGTTAGTCGCTCCAAAAGGCGTCCGCTGGTTTCGCCAACCTGAATGTTGGTGCGAACCACATCGATGATTCCGCCAGTGTCCATTCCGGAATCCAGTTGGAAAAGAGTGACCCCGGTATCTGTGTCGCCCGCAAGAACAGCGTTTTGCACGGGCGCTGCTCCGCGCCAGTCGGGTAGCAAACTGTAGTGAAGATTGACCCAACCTTTTGGCAGCGCTTGGAGAGCAAAGTCTTTTAGCAGAGCTCCGTAAGCAACAATCACGCCTACCTCTGCTCCGGTGGCTGCTAGATCTCTCGCTAGCTCTGGCGTTACTCGGTCTGCCTTAAAAACCTGGATCCCCGCTTCTTGCGCGACCAGAGCGGTGGCCGAGGGAGTCAAAATCCGTTTGCGACCAACCGGGGCGTCTGGGCGGGTTAGCACTGCCACTACCTCGTGGTTGCCGCCAAGTAACGCCCGCAAAGTTTGCGACGCGTTGGCCGGTGTGCCGGCAAAAAGTATTTTCAAGTTTGGCAGTGCCTTTCCGGCTCTAGATTACTTCTGAATCGTCCATCTTTACCCGAACCGCTCTGCTGGTGCGACCCGATTTGGCATTGATTGACTTATTTCCGGCGTTGATTTGCAGGCTTCTGGCCTTGAGCTCCGTTGCCAAACCCTCGCCCAGGGTGTAGTCGTACCGGATGAGGTATCGCCACAGTGGCTCGGCCACCGAAGCAGGCGCCACGGCGCCTGGTTGCACCTCTTGAGCCAAAGGACCGAGTATCTCGAAGCCACCCACCTTACCTGCGAACTCCGTGGGGTCGAGGTTTTGAACTATCTGATCCACCAGAGCTCTTGGCCCGGTTACCGATGCCATGCGGAAGTGAGGTGGAAAACCGAGTTCTCGTCTACTGGCCAGCTCTTGAGCTGCCAGGGATCGTTGATCCCAAAGAGCAAACTTTTGACCGAGTGGCGTGGAAAGGCCGACGCCAACTGCCAGACCACCTGGCGCTAAGAGACTGACCGCATTGCTCCATAGATTGATCGCCTGTTCGGTGGCGCGAAGGGTGTCTCTTGCCAGTAGCTTCTGGCCGTCGAGCAGGATCACAGCGGCGTAGCCGCCATCGATGTACGGTTCGGCGCCGGGTGTTGCCACCACCAGACGCTTTCCGGCTTTTAGATGTTGAATTCGCTTATCGAACGTTGCCTCGGTAATCGGTACCCCGGGAAAGCTTTTCCCCAGTTCCGAAGCGGTTCGTGTGCTGCCGGCAAGGCCCTGCCTAACCTTGGCTTGACCACATTCCGAACAACGAACATTCAGGTTTATCGCACTGCACCATCGGCAACGCGGTGTTCCGCCGGTATCCACAAAAAGTGGTCCGTGGCAGGTATTGCACTGAGACCGCTGCCCGCAACCAGCGCAATAAGTTCCCGTGCTGTGGCCGGTGTTGGCAACCTGGACCAACACTGCCCCGCCAGATTCGAAGGCTTGTCTTGCCGCCTGATAGGAGGTGCTGTCGACTCGCAGTCCGGGATCGGTCACGGCTATTCTTGGTGGCGCAAAGTTGGCGGTGGAGTCAGTTAGGTAGCCGATCTCTACCAAGCGCTGGCATTCGGCGCTCCTACTGTGTCCCGCTAGCAAAAGATTGCAACCGGATTGTTGCTGGCGCAACAAGGCAACTTCGCGGGCGTGAATGTATGGTGCCGTAGGTTCGGTAAGGCTCTGGTCTGCGTCGTCCCAGATCAATATTGAACCGAGGTTGTTAACCGGAGCGTAACCCGCGGCACGTGAACCAATCACGATGACCGGACTTGGTTCGAGGCACTTCAAGAACGCGATGTACCGTGCAGATTGGGTTTGAGTGGTGTCGAAATTGGCTATGTATCGAGCCAAATCAAATTGCTCAAGGGCGCTCCGCAGGCGTTCTTGGTCCCTAAAGTCCGGCACCACGATGATGGTGGATTTACCCTGCGAGAGGTTTTCTAGAGCGGCAGCCACGAACAGCGCAATCCAACCTTGCAGCTGCAGCTGTTTATTCTGGGCGACGCTATCGCCGATAAACGAGGCCCCAACTAGACGGGGTTCCGCGAGCACGGTTTGCCTGCCATCGAAGTGTTTGGGTCTTCCAGGGAAATCGAGAGAAAGCGGGGGAACCGAAAAATCGTTCTTAGTCTCTCGGGCTTCGATCCAAGCCTTTTC
>CAIYOE010000022.1 GCA_903927775.1 uncultured Micrococcales bacterium
ACCGGCATAAATGCCGTGCTGTTCTCAAGAAAGAAAGTGCCCTCTGCCAAGTTGGTCACGCTGTGGTTGATCAAGACCAGACCGCTCGGAGTTAGCTCGTAACTGATCTCTACCTGGACGCCGAGGTCAGAGTCGGCCGATACAAAACTAGCTTTGTGATCCTGCACCGATGCGCTTACCAGAGCGAAGAGTTGGCTCCAGTCTTGACCATCGCGGTGGCCAAGCAGCGACGGACGCCCCCAAAATCCACGTGCGTTTTCGCGCCAGGCTCCCCCGCGGTGTGCTGCGTCGAAGTAGCCGTGCGGAGCGGGTTCGGTGATTGCCAACAGGTACTGGGCTGGATCCACTCCGGCAGCCAGTTGGGTACCCCAATAGAACACGTTTGGAGTTCCCGCAGTGGTCTCGATAAGGACCGAGACGCCGGCACGGCGAAGGTGAATCAACTGTTGGGCCATGCCCAAAATTCTAGAGGTTGTAAACGCTTACTGCTGACGGTCAACAACGGCAGCAGCGAACGCGGTTAGTGCCTGCTTGATGCTGCCTTCTGGCAAAACTGCGATGTCCGCAACTGCGTCGTCTGCCCAGCGTTTGGCTTCTTCGTATGCCTCAGCGGTAGCCGGGTGCTCGCGTAGAGCGGCCACCACGGCAGGCAAAGATGCCTCGTCTAGCCCGGCGTCTATCGTGGCCAAAAGCTCCGCCGAAGCTGCATCTGAAACCGCGTGCTTGCGCAGGTAAAGGATTGGCAGCGTTGGCACCCCAGCCAGCAAGTCAGTTCCAGGGGTTTTGCCGCTGGTCTCGCCATCGCTGTAAATATCAATCACGTCGTCGATTAGCTGGAAGGCCACACCGATTTTTTCTCCGTAAAGGCGCATTGGCTCACGGTATTCGTCTGGAGCACCGCTAAACATGATGCCCAGTTCCGCAGCAGCCGCAATCAGAGAGCCGGTTTTGTCTGCCAACACTTGGATATAGTGAGCGATGGGGTCTTCGTTGTTCTGCGGACCAACAGTCTCGTGCAACTGCCCAAGGCAGAGGCGCTCAAAGGTGTCGGCCTGAAGGGTGAGCGCCTTGGAGCCCAGACGCGAAACCACCTGTGAAGCGCGGGCAAACAATAGGTCGCCGGTAAGAATGGCAACGCTGTTTCCCCAGATTTCGTGGGCGGTAGGAACACCGCGACGCATTGGCGCATCGTCCATTACGTCGTCGTGATACAGGGTTGCAAGGTGGGTAAGTTCAACTACCACGGCGGCATCGATGACCGGCTGAAGTGTTGCATCGCCGAACTGTGCTGCCAACAAAACTAGGGTTGGCCGAATGCGCTTTCCGCCGGCCGACGACAGGTGACGTGCGGTGACGCTGGCGATTGGGTCGGTGTGCGATACGGCCGCTTCTAGAGCAAGTTCAACTTGCTCTAGGCCTGTTTCGAGCCTTTTGAGTAGCGCGCGGTCCGCTACTTTTCTGAGCTGCTTTGGCAGCATTGTTGCCACGATTTAGGCCTTGCTCTTAGTGGCGGTGTGGATAGCAACCACGCCAAAAGTTTGGTTTTGGAAAGTCACGTTGGTCCAGCCAGCGTCTGCTACCTGCTTGGCAAGAGCATGCTGGTTTGGCCAAGCCAAAATGGAGTCGCCCAGGTAGGTGTAGGCGGCCGGAGCCTTGCTCGATAGCTTGGAAATCAGCGGCAGCAAGCGACTCAGGTAGAAGTTGTAAACTTGCTTGATTACTGGAGCCTGCACCTGGCTAAATTCGCAAATCACCAATTTGCCGCCCGGCTTGGTAACGCGCAGCATCTCCTTGAGAGCCTTGTTGGTGTCCACAACATTTCGCAGACCAAAGCTAATGGTTACAGTGTCGAACTCGGCGTCTTCGAATGGCAGTGCGGTCGCGTCTGCAAAAACGAACTCGAGTTGAGGGTGGCGTTTGCGACCAACTGCCAGCATGCCCACAGAGAAATCTCCGGCCACAACGCGAACGCCTGGCTTTTGAAATACCACCGATGAACTGCCAGTTCCGGCGGCTAGGTCCAAGATTGACTGGCCCGAGATCGGAGCTACCGCCTTGAAGGTGGCTCGGCGCCAGATTCTGTCCTGGCCGAACGACATGATGTCGTTGTTCAAGTCGTAGTTCTCGGCTACTTCGTCGAACATCGCAGCGACATCGGCTGGCTTCTTGGTCAGATCGGCTTTACTCACCTGACAAGTCTAACTAACCGTCATTTTGGTTCGAACCTCGAGCATCCATTAGCTTGCGAAAGAAGTAAGCGACCAGCAAAGCACCAAAAATAAGCATTACGGCCATGCCGAAATAGGCCTTGGCGAGGAACTCCTGAGCTGGAGATCCGAGGTCATCCCGGTTGATATTTTGGATAACAGGAGCGTTTTTAGAGGTGTCGAATGCCTTGATTTGCGATTTGACGGCGGGCTGCCCCTGATTGGGTTTTTGAAGTTGGTGCATCGCAACATCGAGTGGCTGTGAAACGTATTTGGCGATTGGCAGGCGTTGACCCGGCACGGATGCGCCGTTGACGTTAATTGCGGAAGACCTAACCGAGACTGAAAACGCAGCAGCGGTTGGCACCGAGCTTGGAACCGGACGCGCCGGTTTCACAATCAATGGCGGAGTTGCTACTTCTCTTTCGTCGCCGTATTTCTTGGCTATCTGAGACTGCTTCTGAGTGTCTTCATCCAGTTCATCTTGCTGAGTTGGCTTTTGGTGATCTTGGTGCGACTTAGCGGTTGCACTTGGGGTTGGCTCAATACCGTCTGCAAGTGCCGGAACCGCACTTGACAAAAACGGTGCTGATATCAGCACCAACGCCAAAATGGCATTCGCGAAGCGTCTTGGAGCAATCAACAAGGCAAGGTTTTCTGTTTAGGTCACGGGAATAGAATTTGGGAGTCCACCGTTCAGAATAACTTGGGGCAGTCGGTTCCTAAAAGGGATTCTGGCAACAGACAGAGAACTCCCAGAAAGCAGGTTTGGCTTGGCCTTCCAGGACAAACCAGCGAACCTCCCCGCACTTTATATAAAGTCCACTCCGGTAGAGCTTCCAGAAGACTTCAAAATCACCGATGCACTTGCCCTAGACGGCATGGCGTTCATTTTTGAGGGACAGGGAATGGTTGGCCGAGGAGCAGTTTTGACACTCACCGCCTCGGGTTCGGACCGCATTCAAAACCTGGCCTCGCAATGGCGAGAACTTTGCACCAAGGCCGTTTTCGACGGCGGAGCGACCAAAGGAAAACTGCTGGCGTTCGGTGCAATAGCGTTCGATTCCCAGAGCGCTGTGACCAGCACTCTTACGGTTCCACGCCAAGTACTGAGCCTAAAAAACGGCAAAGCCACCCTCACCAACATCACCACTTCGAGGTTCGAAACCCCCAAGACCTTAGGGCCCGAGTGGTTCGCCCCGCTGAGCCCGCAAAAGAGCATCAATCTGGTTCCCGGTGCCCTATCCGAAGCCGGGTTCGAATCCTTGGTGGAATCGGCACTGCAACGCATCGATGCGGGTGAGGTGGAAAAGGTCGTGGTCGCTCGCGATGTCACCGCAAAAATTCCTCGGGATTTCGACCCTCGCCAGGCAATCACCCGCCTAACCAAGAGGTACCCGTCGTGCTGGACCTACTGGGTGAACAAGAATTTCGGTGCCTCGCCCGAGTTGCTAATTCGGGTTGCCAACCGCAAAATCAACGCACGCGTCCTAGCGGGATCCGCGGCCCGCGGCACCGACCCCAGCATCGATGAGGCAATCGCCACCGCACTCAAGGCTTCTGCCAAGAACAGTCATGA
>CAIYOE010000023.1 GCA_903927775.1 uncultured Micrococcales bacterium
CAATAACGTAGCGGAGTACCGTGCCTTGTTAGCAGCGGTGAAGGTGGCATATGACATTGACGAGCACGCGAACGTGGAAGTTCGAATGGACAGCAAATTAGTCATAGAGCAGATGTCCGGTGGCTGGAAAATAAAGCACCCAGATATGCAAAAGCTAGCAATACAGATTCATCAGGTGTTAGCTGGTCGTCCGGTCCGTTGGGTTTGGATTCCTCGAGAGCAGAACGCCCGAGCTGATGCTCTGGCCAATCAAGCTATGGACCAGAAGTCGAACCAAACATTGAGATCCCCCTCTGCAAGCCACTCCTCCCAAACTCTAGATACTCCAATTGCCTCCTCTGTCGAGTTCAACTCCACTTCGCCGAGTTCGGTTCGCGCTCCAGGGGGAGTCACTAAGCCTCTCACCACAGTGATTTTGGTCCGCCACGGTAGAACCGCATTAACTGAAAGCAAGAGGATATCTGGTTCTGGCGGCGATGATCCTGGGCTATCCGAGGCGGGTGCTCAAGATGCCGTTTCAGCAGCTTTGGAACTCGGTAAGTTCGGAAAATCTGGTGTTTGGTCACACCTTTCTCCGATTACGGCGGTCGTCTCGTCGCCCATGGTTCGCACTCGGGAGACCGCCGGGCATATTGCTCGGGAACTTGACTTACATCCTCAAGTTATCCAGGAGTTGCAGGAAATCGCCTTCGGAACCTGGGATGGTCTTACCAACGAAGAAGCAATCGCACGGGACCCTGAGCTCTTCTCCGCTTGGCAAGGCTCTTGGGATGTTGCCCCACCGGGCGGAGAATCTCTGCGCGATTTCGATGACCGCATCAGAGGTGCCAGAAACCAAGTTTTGGAACAGTTCGCTGGGCAAACGGTTGTGCTTGTGGCTCACGTCATGCCAATTCGAGGCTTTATCAGAGCGGCTCTAAACGCGGACATCGAAGCCTATTGGCGACCTCAGATTTCACCCTGTTCCATAAGCGTTGTTCGCTTCTGGGGAGGCGAGGCCGCCGAGGTGGTTTCTTTCAATGCCACCCATCACCTAGTTACTTCGTAGCTTTACCATTAGTCTTAATCTCGACTGGGTCGGCTAGGCGATCGCGGCGGTTTAGGCCGACGAGGAACGTCCGGGCTCCAAAGAGCACAGCGGTGGGTAACGCCCACTCCAGGTAACTGGCAAGAAAGTGCAACAGAAAGCAGACCGCCACGATAGTGGTAAGGGTGAAACGGTGGTGTAAGAGACCACCAGCGGTTCAGGTGACTGAGCCGGCTAGGTAAACCTCGCTTGGAGCAAGACCAGACAGGGAGTAATGATGCGGCTCGCATCGCTCTCGGGTAGGTTGCTTGAGGCTAGCGGCAACGCTAGTCCTAGATAGATGATCGTCCACGACAGAACCCGGCGTATCGGCCGGCCCAGTTATTTCAACCCGCGCGACTACTAGTCTCTAGTCATCGATGTGGCGGTCCGCGGCCGCCCATGCCGCGCCCAGAATCCCCGCGCTATTGCGCTTCTGTGCCGGCACTATTTGGGCTTTCAGCCTAAGTTTTGGGAGGAATTCCGCGTGATTTTTGCTGACACCGCCACCAACAATGATTAGGTCCGGGCTAAGCAACGCCTCCAGGCGCGAATAGTAAGTTTGCAAACGTTCGGCCCAAGCCGACCAGTCCAAGTTTTCGCGTTCCTTAGCAGCGAAACTAGCCTTGGATTCGTAGTCCACGCCGCCTATTTCAAGGTGGCCAAGCTCGGCGTTCGGTACTAGGTGACCATTGATGAAGAGTGCTGTCCCGATTCCTGTTCCCAGTGTTGTCATAAGAACCAGCCCCTTTCGGTTTTTGGCTGCGCCAAACTTCAACTCTGCTACGCCTGCAGCATCCGCATCGTTAATTACGTGTACTTTTCGGCCCAGTTCTCTTGTGAACAGGGCGTCGGCATCTAGTCCAATCCATTCTTTGGAAACATTCGCGGCGGACATGGTGACACCGTGCTGCACCACTGCAGGGAAGCAAATGCCAACCGGCGTTCTGCTTCCGATTTTTGGAAGCTCGTTCACCATTCGCTTTACAACCTGAGCAATTTCCTCAGGTCTACCGCCTGCCGGAGTCTCGTACCGAACTCGATCAGAGAGCAACTCGCCGGTACGAATGTTTACCAGCGCACCTTTGATGCCGGTGCCGCCAATGTCGATTCCAATCGCTTTGCTGGCCATCGTTGTCTCGCTTTACGTTTCTAGGGCAGCGTCAACACTTGGGCACCGGTTTCGGTAACCACAATGGTGTGTTCAAACTGCGCGGTTATGCTTTTGTCTGCTGTGACCACGGTCCAACCGTCGTCCCACATTTTCCACTCGTGGGTTCCAAGAGTCAACATAGGTTCGATGGTGAAAACCATTCCCACTTCGATTATGTCAGCGTAGTTAGGAGCCGAATCGTAATGGGGGATTATGAGACCGGAATGGAAGGTGTCTCCGATGCCGTGTCCCGTGAAATCGCGAACTACTCCGTAGCCAAACCTTTTTGCGTATGCCTCGATGGTCCTGCCAATGACATTCACAGCACGCCCAGGCAACACTGCGGCGATTCCACGACCAAGAGCGACCTGGGTGCGCTCGACAAGATCGCGAACTTCGGCGGAAACCTCGCCCACCAGGAACGTGTGGTTGCTATCTCCGTGATAACCGTCTTTGAATGCCGTGACATCGATGTTAATGATGTCGCCGTCCTGAAGAACGGTGTTGTCTGGAATTCCATGACAGATGACTTCGTTTATCGATGAACAGAGCGACTTTGGATAGCCTCGATAGCCGAGGGTGCTTGGATAGGCTCCCTGTGAAATTATGAAGTCGTGTCCGATTCGATCGAGTTCATCGGTGGTTATCCCAGGTTTGCAAAAACTACCGACAAGTTGGATTGCCTGCGCCGCGATTGCACCCGCCGAGCGGATCTTTCGGATTGCCTCGGCCGATTGCACATGGTTACCCACATACTTGGCGGGACTCTTTTTGCCAACATATTCTGGCCTTTTTATAGTTGCTGGAACGGTTCTTGTGCCCGAAATTGCGCCCGGTATTAGGGCACCAGTCTTAGGGTCGCGAGGCATAGGTTTAGTCTATAGATTGTGAAGAACGAGCCCATCGCCGAGCAGCCTGAGTTTTGGTTTAACACCAAGACCAACAGTGTGGAGCGCGGGCTGTTGACTGCTGCGCCCTACCGGATCGGGCCTTTCAGAACCGAAGAAGAAGCCGCCAAGGCATTACAGATTGTTGCGGACCGAGCTAGGGCTTGGCGCGAGCAAGAATCCAACGATTGGCCGAACTAAGCGATTATTCGAACTCGTTTTCGACAGTTGGAAACTTTTGCCCTTGGACCTCGGCAACATAACTGCTGGCCGCATCTGCAAGTGCTTGTCCGATTTGGGCGTACTGCTTCACGAACTTTCGTGGTTTACCACCGTGAAGTCCCGCGAAGTCTGTCCAAACTAAAATCTGTCCGTCGCAGCCCGCGCCCGCTCCGATTCCGATGGTCGGGATACGCAGTTCGGCAGACACCTGGGCGGCAAGTTTTGCCGGGACCATCTCGAGGACAACCGCAAACGCCCCGGCTGCCTCTACCGCTTTGGCATCCTTGACTAGCTGTTCCGCCGAGTCGCCTCGACCCTGGACTTTGAATCCACCAAGGCTGTTGACACTCTGTGGCGTAAAACCAATATGACCCATAACTGGGATGCCAGCCTCAACCAGAGCCTGAATCTGAGAAAAGCTTCTTTCTCCGCCTTCGAGCTTGACAGCTGCGGCGCCAGACTCTTTGAGCATCTTTATGCCGTTTTCGAGTGCAACAGCAGGTCCGGGCTCGTAGCTCCCAAAAGGCATGTCGATCACAACCAGGGCGCGCTCCGCAGCTCCGGACACCGCTCGGCCAAATGGAATCATTTCTTGGATGGTAATCGGAAGAGTCGATGTATAGCCCAGCACGTTGTCTGCTGCGGAATCGCCAACCAAGAGTACGTCCACGCCGGCTCGATCAAAAATCCCTGCGGTTAGGTGGTCGTAACTGGTTAGGCAAGCAATCTTTCTACCCTGCGCCTTAAATTCGGCAAGGGTGGAAGTCCGAACTACCTTGGGCGAGTTGGTCACTCAGCACGTCTCCAGGCGTCGGCTTCAATCTCAACCAGCATTCCGGGGTTGATGAACTTGAGGCCAGCCAGCATTGTTGCCGCGGGGCGGATGTCTCCAAAAGCCTCTCCGTGGGCTTTGCTGACTGCATCCATGTCTTCAACGTTGGCTAGGTATACCCGAGTGCGGACCACATCGTTTAAGGTGTAACCGACCTGTGCCAACGCGGCGGCAATTACAACCTCTATGGCGATTTTAGCCTGGCCGTAGGAGTCGCCCTCGTGCTGCAAGACACCTTCGACTGTGGCGGTTGAACCAGACACATGAACGTATTCACCACACACGGTTGCGCGGGAGTAGCCAATTGCTGACTCATAAGGTGAGCCGCTGCTGATTAGTCTGTCTGCTGCCATTTTTGATTCCTCTGTTTGTTTACCGAAACTTGTTAGTGATGGGCATTCGGCGGTCTCGCCCAAATGACATTCCCGAAATCTTGGGCCCGATGGCTCCTTGACGGCGCTTCCATTCGCTGCTCGAAACCAGTGAGATAACTTTATCCACCACTTCGGCGTCCCATCCTGTGGAGATGATCTCTTGGCGACTGCTTCGGCCATCGATGTAGAGAGCCAAGATCGCATCTAGTTGTTCGTAGGGAGGTAGCGAGTCTTGGTCAACTTGGTCTGGTCGCAGTTCCGCCGACGGCGGCTTGGTTATTGAGTTTTGCGGGATAGGTTCGATTTCGCCAGCGGCGCGCGCTCTGGCATTACGCCATTCTGCCAGATCCCAAACCATGGTTTTTGGAACATCTTTGATGGGCGCGAATCCGCCAACAGAGTCGCCATAGATCGTGCTGTAGCCCACCGCCAACTCGGTTTTGTTTCCGGTAGTCAGGGTTAAGTGGCCCTCTTTGTTGCTTAGTGCCATGAGAATCAAACCTCGAACGCGGGCTTGTAGATTCTCGGCTGATAGGTCTGTCAGGCCTAGTTGTTCCTCGGTAACTGCCACAATTTCTGCGATCGACTCGGTGCGGATTGCAACGCCCAGGCGTTGAGCCAAGTCAAATGCGTCGGATTTACTGTGGTCGCTGGAGTAAACGCTGGGGAGCGAGACGCCGAAGACCGCGTCTTTGCCAATGGCGTCAACTGCGATAGCTGCGCAGACTGCCGAATCGATTCCGCCGCTTAATCCGAGCACAACCGACCCGAATCCGTTTTTCCGCACGTAATCACCCAGACCTAAAGTCAGGCAGTTCCAGATAGCCGCTAGGTCGTGCTCGGACTTTGACTTTGCGTGAGGCTTGGTGGCGATTGGCTGGTCGTTGATAACAGCTCCACCCGATTCCACAGTGGCCAGTTGAATCCCTGTTGAAAACGCCGCCCCTGTTGCTTTTAGCGACCCTGAGGAGTCGACCAAGAGGCTATTGCCGTCGAAAACTAGGTCGTCTTGTCCGCCAACCAGGTTCACGTAGGCAACGGCTGTGTGGTTGGCTTGGGCTAGGTCGCTCACTAACTCCAGACGCGTGCTTTGCTTTTCGAGCTCAAATGGCGAACCGTTCAGTACCAGGGTTAGATCGGTGTTGTTGGCGGCAAGTTGCGCAACGGGGCCACCGGATTGCCAGATGTCTTCGCAAATCAAGAGGCTACACACAATACCGTTGACCTCAAATGTGCAGGCCTCGTTTCCCGGAACAAAAACTCGAAACTCGTCGAAAACTCCGTAGTTTGGCAGGTGATGTTTTGCGTAGCGGGCTACAACGCGGCCGCTATGTAAAACGCTGGCGCAGTTACTGGCAATCGCCCAATGCCCTTGGCTCTGGGCCGACGCCAACGCCGGGTGACCAATCACAACGTGCATTTCGCCGAATCCGGCACCTTGCAGTTGCCTTGCAAATTCATCGATGCTGTCCTGCGCCTGTTGAACGAAACCAGAGCGAGTGGCCAAATCCTCGATGGGGTATCCCGTGGCCGACATTTCGCCGAAAAGCACGACATCCGCGCCTTCGGCGTGGGCT
This sequence comes from uncultured Micrococcales bacterium, assembly GCA_903927775.1. GTDB lineage: Bacteria > Actinomycetota > Actinomycetes > Actinomycetales > Microbacteriaceae > Rhodoluna. Next base: position 6,112 of record CAIYOE010000023.1, read on the forward strand.
TTCGAAACCCAATTTAGGCAGTCGGCGAGGTTACTCGAAATGGCTCCCACCACGGGGTTGGTCTGCACCAATGCCAAGCGAACTTTTGCCATAACCATTAGCCTAGTAGGAGGCACCGAGAGGATTTTTTCCATGGACAAACAGCGCGATTTCGTACTTCGGACCATCGAGGAACGCGGAGTCAAGTTCATCCGTCTATGGTTCACCGATGTTGCCGGAACCCTCAAGTCCGTCGCTATCGCACCTGCCGAGGTCGAGGGCGCTTTTGCCGAGGGTCTGGGCTTCGATGGCTCGTCAATCGAGGGCTTGGCCCGAACTTATGAAGCCGACATGCTGGCAATGCCAGACCCGAGCACCTTCCAAATTCTTCCATGGCGCGGCGAGATAGATCCAACGGCCAGGATGTTTTGCGACATTACTACCCCGGACGGACAGCCGGCAGCTGCTGACCCCCGAAACGTTCTGCGCCGCGCACTTAACAAGGCCAGCGAAAAGGGCTTTTCGTTTTACATCCACCCCGAAATCGAGTTTTATCTGCTGAAGAGCTCAAACTTTGAAAATGGTGGCCCTGTTCCAGTAGACAATGCCGGATACTTCGACAATGTCCCGGGAGGGACCGCCCATGATTTCCGACGCCGTGCTGTTGGCATGCTCGAGCAACTGGGTATTTCGGTTGAGTTCAGTCACCATGAGGGAGGACCCGGTCAGAACGAGATCGACCTTCGCTACGCAGACGCCTTGACTATGGCAGACAACATCATGACTTTCCGAACCGTAATAAAAGAAGTGGCAATAGAACAGGGCGTTTATGCCACTTTCATGCCAAAACCTTTTACAGAACACCCCGGTTCTGGAATGCATACTCACCTATCGCTTTTCGAGGGTGACACCAACGCGTTTTACGATGCCTCGGATCCTTACCATCTCAGTAAAACCGCTAAGCATTTCATCGCTGGTTTATTGCGCCATGCGTCTGAAATCACCGCGGTGACCAACCAATACGTCAATAGCTATAAGCGGCTTTGGGGTGGTGGCGAAGCTCCGTCTTTCGTTTGTTGGGGACACAATAACCGCTCCGCCTTGATTCGTGTCCCTCTGTACAAGCCGAATAAGGGTCAGTCAGCACGTGTTGAGTACCGCGCCATCGATTCGGCCGCAAATCCTTACCTTGCCTATTCGCTGCTGCTGGCTGCGGGCATGAAGGGCATAGAAGAGGAATACGTTTTGCCTCCCGAGACAGAGGACAACGTTTGGGATCTGAATGACGCCGAGCGTAGGGCTATGGGCATCCAGCCGCTACCGCAGAGCCTAGACCACGCTATCCGAAAGCTCGAAGAAAGCGAATTGGTTGCCGAGACACTGGGTGAAGAGGTTTACAGCTACGTTCTAGCGAACAAGCGACGCGAATGGAGCGATTACCGCCGCCAAGTGACCAACTACGAGCTGCAACAGAACCTTGGAACTCTCTAACACCAACTGCAAGTTCATCACTGTGGGGTGTTTGAATGGCAACAGCTAGAAGCGGCGGTTCACTAACCGAGCTTGCCAGATACGGTTTTGCCGATTTATCGGGGACGGTCGCAAAACTAGACGCTCTGGTTTCAATGGTGGGAGATTCAGGTAGGTCTGCTGTTGCCTCGTTGGCAAAGTGTGCCAACCCTGACCAATCCCTCGGCGCTCTGCTAAGTCTTGGGGGTCTTGATCGAACTCGAATCAAAAGACTTATCGGCAAGTCGGATTCAGCCGATCGTTTGTGTTCGGTACTCGGGGCTTCCGCCGCGATGGTTGATTTTCTGCGTCGGCATCCAACAATGCTGGACCATTTTGAGAAACCGGTTACCCAGCTCGACGATCAAGACAGGGTTCTGGAGCGCATGCGCTTAGCTCTAAGCCCCGTATTGTCACAGGCGCTCTCTAATAAGGTCTCGAAGCCAGACTCGCCATTCGATTCGGCTTCATGTTGGAACTTGATTCGCCGGGAATATCGGTCCGAATTGCTCAAAGTTGCAATTTATGACCTGTCCGCGGTTAGTCCAACCACAGTGCTCCCGGTTGTAGCAGCTGCGCTCAGCGACCTGGCCGGTGCAGCGCTTGAATGCGGAATCGACGTCGCCAGAGTGGAACTGGCGCAAACCCGCGAGTTTGGGACATTTGAGCCTCACGAAGTCGCGGCCACCGAATTTTCGGTCATTGCAATGGGCAAGTGCGGTGCCCGCGAGCTCAATTACATCAGTGATGTTGATGTCATTTTTGTTGCTGGTTCGAGCCGACCGGATTTTGAGGCGTCAAGAGCCGTAGAAATTGCTACCAAGTTGGCTAACCGGATGATGCGAGCCATGGATGGCACTAGCCAAGAGCCAATGCTGTGGCAAGTCGACCCCAATTTGCGTCCCGAAGGCAAATCTGGTGCTTTGGTGCGGACTTTGGAGTCGCATTTGGCATACTACGAACGTTGGGCGGAGTCGTGGGAGTTCCAAGCTCTACTAAAAGCCCGACACCTGGCAGGAACTAAGGCGCTGGGCGAGGCTTATGTTTCAGCTCTAAACCCTAAGGTTTGGTTGAGCGCCAAACGGGCGAACTTCGTTGAGTCGGTTCAAAAAATGCGCCAACGAGTTACCGATAACATTCCGGCTTCGGAGGTTGATCGCCAAATCAAACTCGGTCCTGGTGGGCTTAGAGACGTTGAATTCACGGTGCAGTTGCTCCAGTTGGTGCACGGGCGAACCGACGAATCAGTGCGTCAAAGCGACACTCTCGGTGCCATCGATGCCTTAGGCGAAGGCGGGTACATCGGTCGCGGAGAGGCTCAGAGCTTCTCTGACAACTACAGAGTCCTTCGGGTTTTAGAACATCGCATACAGCTAAGTGAGATGCGGAGAACTCACCTGATGCCGGTTTCGTCCGAGTCTTTGCGCTCACTGGGGCGAAGTGTAAACATTCAGTTCACTGCCGAGAGCCTGGTGACTGAGTGGGAAAGAGTGAAGGCCGAGGTTCGGGGGCTTCACCAAAAGCTATTTTACCGTCCGCTGCTTTCGGCCGTTGCCAAACTGGATGATCTATCGATGGTGCTTTCGGATTCCCAGGCGATTGAC
>CAIYOE010000024.1 GCA_903927775.1 uncultured Micrococcales bacterium
GGATTGGTCTTGGTGTCGTGCTGGTGCAAAATGTCGAGGTTGAGCGAGTTAGGCCACCAGCTAGTGGCGCTCTTGCCAGATTCAGTGTTGCTTCCGTGCGGTACTGGGCACTTTGCCGCGTTGTCCATTTTTGCTCCTCAAAACGCCAAAACTGGCGGGTGTGTACTTCCAAAACTACAACCACTGAGTGAACAGATTTATTCACATCCGTGTCGGCGACTAGCATTGGAACTCTTAGGTAGCGAGGAACGCAAATGGCGCACGTAATAGATTTCAAAACCGTATCCACGGCAGGGTTGGAATCCTCGCCAGTTGTAGACGCGCTGGCAGGCTTACGCGCAAACGAAGCCAGGTACTTTTTCAACAAGTACAAGGCAGAGTTCGTAACCACTCCGGCCTCGGAATCACAGGATCGTGTCGACTACGTGAGCCGCATTCTCATGGAGCGCGACATCGTGGTTTCGACTCCAGCACTCGAGACCGCCGAACTTTTGGTGGAGGGCATCCGCTGGACCTTTGTTTTCTACCAGAGCGGCCTAGAAGTAAACGTTCTATACAACCTGGAAGACCCAAAGAAGCGTGCGGTCGGGTTCAAGCTTTCAATGGGCATGGATGTGCCCGAGGAACTCGCCAGCAAGTTCAAGTTCGCTCGCCAGAAGTCGAAACTAGCCGGTGAGATCCGCGGTTCGTTCTTTGTAATCAAGGGCGAATACTAGAAACCGTTTCGCTTTTGCGGTAGTTTGAAAAAGTTGAACTTTTTTCTACCGTGAGAAGTAACCGTGTCCGCAAATCGAATTGCCGACCTAGACTGGCAGAGCTGGCTTAGAGCGCTGGCTCTGGGCGGATTTTGTGTTGGCCTTTTCGTTGGTATTTTTCCGTTTTTGGTTGCAACCACGGCTGATCAAAGTGTTGAACTAATGGCATCACTTCCGGTGGGTGGCACGATTGTGTTTGCCTCACTAATCGGTTTCGTAATTGGAAATAACTAGATAGTTTTTAGCGCCAAAAGAAACTGGCCGCCGCCTGGTGTTATCACAGTGGTAAAGCTCATGGTTGGAGCAAGGCGACTGAGCCTGTCAATTAGCCAGTCACTCGCCTCGTTGGCATCTGACTGAGTCTGGAATCGACCAACCGCCTCTCGGCCACCCTTGCGTGCCAGTCGATCTACGGTCGCAAAAATAGGAGCGGGGTCGCCAACAATCAGGTGCGACGGCCAGGCAACTTGCGGTTCGTATTTACCCTTCATGGTGTTGCAAGAGCGGTGTGCTAATCGCTCAGGAGCGGGGGTTCCCTTTTTTGCCTTGGTCACAAAGTAGCTGTCAACACTCGGGCCGAGGTCAGAATTCACCGATGCGTCCTGGTCAACTGGTTGGTCACAAAGCCAACAACGCCAGCCATCGGTGGCCCCTACCTGATTCAAATCACTCATGCTTGCAGGGTACTACCCAAAAACCTCACGCAACGTAACCGTGCTCAATCCCCTGGAGCGAACCACGTTCAGCACATCGCTGAAGTGATCCGCGGTAAAAGTGCTGTTCGCGTGATCGATAACTATCCGACCGGAGCCAATCCAGGTTTTTGCATTACGAATCAAAGCCTTCTCGTTAGTGCTGCCAGAGTCAGCCAGGCTGCCGTTCCACATCATTGGTTTGGTGTATCCCTCGGCGGCGGCCACCGCTAGAACTTGATCGTTATAGAGGCCGTATGGTGGGCGAAAATACGGTCGCATGTCGTACCCGAACATATCCAACATTCGATTGTGGCAACCCATGAGGTCCTGCCGAATGAGTTTTTCGGTTAGGTGGGTCCAGTTTTTGTGAGTGTGGCTGTGGTTGCCTAACTGAATCCGTCCGGACGCCAGCCCGGCAGCAATGCCAGCTTTGTTCTCTTGCCAAGTTTGATAGCAGGAGGTGACAAAAAAGGTGAACTTGAGGTCGTACCGACTCGAAAACTTGAGGTAGTCGGTGACGGCTCGGGAACTCACGCCATCGTCTACCGTCCAGGCAAAGCGCTGCGTCTTAGAGGTTGGCAAACTCCAAATGACTTTGCTTGCGGTGGCTGCGTAACCGGGATCGCCCGGCACCAACAAACTCGCCGCTCCCACTGCAGTTGCTTTCAGGAACGTGCGCCTGTCCACCTCTATGCCCACCATGGCTTCACACTAGTGTGCGAACCTAAAGTTTCGGTTTAGCCAGGAAATGCTTTCTTAAGGTAAGCCCCAGCCAACACCCAGTCAAAGCCCAGCATGGCATGGTCTCCTAGTTACAAGGCAGAAAGCCCCCACAGGTAAGGAGTACCAAATGAACCAAGAAGTCATCTACGACGAGACCCCGGAACGCAAGTACTCCTACAAGGTAATCGCCTTGGGAATCGCCACCGCAATCGCATCGGCAATCGTAACTTCGTCGCTATTGCCAAGTACCGTTACCGCAAGCGGAACCGGTATTTCTAGCA
>CAIYOE010000025.1 GCA_903927775.1 uncultured Micrococcales bacterium
ACCACCAAGAAATGGCTGGAACGGACCCATGGGTTGGCGAACAATCCATCCCTGATTGAAGTCCTGTGAACCGAGGTTGCTTGCCACCATTGTGCTTACTTTCCAGCCGGGTCTTGAGCCGCTTTCAAACAGGTTAGCGAGTCTCTTAGCCTAAATAACAACCTCGAGCTGGCCAACAACTTGGTTACCACCTAAAACCTTCGGGTTAATCTGCTCGCAGAGCTCCAGGTAAACCTGCTGTTCGATCAAGCCGTGGTTCAGCAAAACCTTGAGCGCAACCGCTGGTGCCGCGCGCAACGAGCCGTCGGCGATTTTCACAGCCACTCCGTGACCGTCTGCCAAGCCGATAACAAAAATGCCCTCGGCCCCCAGTTTTGCCACCATTCCACGGGCAAGAACAAAGTAATCCGGGCTGTCGTATCCGCCCACGGCCCACGGGAATTCAATCATTGCGCTGGCGGCATCGGTGTCTTGTTTGGCAAACCTACCTATCGATCTGGCCAAACCGGCAAGGCTCATTGCATGCAGCGGTGCACCACATCCATCGATGGTAGACACGGTGATGCGTTCGCCCGAATATTCCTCCAGCACCTGCTTGATCAAGACCTGTAGTGGGTGGCCGGGTTCCAAGTAGGTTTCGGTGTCCCAACCTGCGGCAACGCAAGCAGCCAAGAAAGCCGCGTGCTTGCCCGAGCAGTTGAAACACTCCTTGGATGGCGCCGTCAACAGAGCGCGCGCCTGACTATTACCGGGCCAGGCCACCGGACACTGTAGGGCGGCAAAGGTCAGGCCGGCAGCCGCCAAAATCAGTTCCACCAAAGCAACGTGCTGCGCTGTTCCCTGATGGCTGCCACTGCTAATCGCCAACTGGGCCCCTTGCAGGGTTAGGCCCGCGCGTCGAGTGGCAACTGTCTGAAGAGGCTTTACCGCGCTTCGCGGATAGACCAGCCCCGAGGCGTCTCCGTATTGGGCTAGCAACTCGCCATTTGGGCCGGTCAGGCAAGCCAGACCGAAGTGAGTGGATTCCAGCAAACCGCCACGGGTCAAGCTGGCCAGTTGCGTTAGGTCTGAGACTTGGAATCCGACGTTGGTCGGTTGGGTCTGGGTCATTGAGCCAGTCTATGCGTGGGCGAGTTCGGCAATGTCGGTGGCGCTGGTTCCGCAGCAACCGCCCACTAGCTCAACTCCGGCGGCAGTCCACTCTGGTAGCCACTCGGCCAGGGTGCGAGGGGTTTGGCCAATCCATATTCCTGCAGCCGAATCCCATTCGCCACCGCGGTTTGGGTACATGATCACAGGCAGGTCGCTGTGGTTGCGGACCAGCGCGATCAAGTCGGTAACCAACGATGGATCCACACAGTTGAATCCCAATGCAACCAGCCCCGGTATTCCAGCGACGGCAGCAAGGGCCTCGGAAATCGGTTCGCCCGTCCAGAGTTCGGTCTGGCTTTTGGCCGTGAAGGAAACCCACTTTGGGATTTCGAACTCACTCAATACATTG
>CAIYOE010000026.1 GCA_903927775.1 uncultured Micrococcales bacterium
CCCACCGATGTGCTTCATTCGGTTGAAGGGCGAGCGGTAATCCCAGGATTTGTCGACTCCCACGCTCACCTGATGTTTGCCGGTGATCGAGCACCCGAGTTCGAGGCCCGAATGGCTGGCCAGTCGTATTCCGCTGGTGGCATAAGAAGCACCGTGGCAACAACGCGAGCCGCCAATGACCAAGAACTTGCGCTTAACCTCGCACGTTTGCAAGCCGAAATGCTAGCCAACGGAATCACAACTTTTGAAACCAAGTCGGGATACGGCCTAGACATCGAAACCGAAACCAGGTCGCTTAGGCTTGCGGCCTCCGCCACCAACGAAGTCACCTACCTGGGTGCCCATGTGGTTCCCGCGGAATACACAAACAATCCCGATGCGTATGTTGATCTGGTTTGCGACCAAATGCTCGCGGCAGCCGTGCCATTTGCAAAGTGGATCGATGTCTTTTGCGAACGCGGCGCCTTTGATGCCGACCAGGCTCGTCAGATTCTGACCGCCGGCAAGGCTGCGGGGCTAATGCCAAGAATTCACGCAAATCAGTTACATTCCGGAAATGGCATACAAGTTGCCGTGGATTGCGATGCCGCCAGCGCAGACCACTGCACTCACCTAACAGAAACCGACATAGAGCTCCTGGCCGGTTCTAACACCGTGGCAACTCTTTTGCCCGGTGCGGAATTTTCAACTCGTTCTCAATATCCAAATGCTCGCCGTTTGCTGGAGGCCGGAGCCAACGTTGCATTGGCCACGGATTGCAACCCCGGCTCCAGTTACACCACATCCATGGCTTTCTGTATTGCACTCGCGGTTCGTGAAATGCAAATGACGCCGGCAGAGGCAATTTGGTCTGCTACCGCGGGAGGAGCCATGGCTCTAAGACGGAGCGATGTCGGGCACCTTGGCGTAGGTGCAAAAGCAGACTTCAGCGTCCTGAACGCACCCAGTTACATCCATCTCAGCTATCGCCCAGGAGTCAACCTGATTCAGCAGGTTTGGCAAGGCGGCCAAAGGAGCATCAAATGACCACCACTTATGAGCACGTTGCAGGAACTGCGGCAACCGTCACTATCAACACTGCGGGCATGACCGCGCAAGACGTGGTGAATGTTGCTCGGCACAATGCGCCCGTGCAGATTTCGCAGGAGTCCATCGATGCAATGGCCGAGACCAGACAGCACATTGAAGCACTGGCGGCGAGTGAGGTTCCCGTCTACGGTGTCTCAACGGGATTCGGTGCGCTGGCCAATCGTCACATTGCACTAGAAGACCGAGTGCAGCTTCAGAAGAGCCTGATTCGCTCGCACGCGGCTGGCATGGGGCCCGCTGTGGAACGAGAAGTCGTGCGCGCCCTCATGCTGCTTCGCCTAAAGACTCTGGCCTCCGGCCGTACCGGTGTTCGTCCGGTAGTTGCACAAACCATGGCCGAGCTGTTGAACGCCGGAATCACCCCGTTCGTTCACGAATACGGATCTCTGGGATGCTCGGGAGACTTGGCCCCGCTTTCGCATTGCGCCCTGGTTCTCATGGGCGAGGGTCGTGCCTTTGGCCCAGACGGCCACGAACACCCGGTGGCGGAACTCTTGGCTGCCGCCGCCATCACCCCTGTTGAGCTAAAAGAGAAAGAGGGCTTGGCGCTCATCAATGGCACCGATGGCATGCTCGGCATGCTAATCCTTGCCCTCGCCGACCTGGACAACCTGTTGGACCAGGGCGACATCATCGCTGCTATGAGCGTTGAAGGTCTGCTTGGAACTGACCAGGTTTTCCGCGCCGAACTGCACAGCCCCTTGCGTCCGCACCCGGGTCAGACCACCAGCGCGGCAAACATGCTGAACGCTCTGGCGAACTCCGAAATCGTTGCCAGCCACAGAGTTGGAGACGACCGAGTTCAAGATGCCTACTCGCTTCGATGTGCGCCGCAGGTTGCCGGAGCGGTTCGCGACACTGTGGATTACGCCCGCCTAGTAGCCACCCGCGAGCTAGCCGCCATGATCGACAACCCCGTTGTGCTTCCTGGCGGTGAGGTTACATCGAACGGCAATTTCCACGGTGCACCGGTTGCCTACGTGCTGGACTTTCTAGCAATCGCCGCCACCGACCTAGGTTCGATTGCCGAGCGCCGAACCGACCGCATGCTCGACAAGGCACGCTCCTACGGACTGAACCCGTTCCTAGCCGAGGATCCAGGTGTTGACTCCGGACTCATGATTGCGCAGTACACCCAGGCCGGATTGGTTTCCGAGAACAAGCGCCTAGCGGTGCCCGCCTCGGTCGACAGCATTCCGTCTAGCGCAATGCAGGAAGACCACGTTTCTATGGGTTGGCACGCCGCTCGCAAGTTGCGCAGGGTGGTAGACAACACGCGTCGCATTTTGGCCATTGAGTACGTGGCTGCGGCTCGTGCAATCGAGAGCCGTGCACCGCACAAGCCCTCGCCAGTCACGGGTGCAATGGTGGCTCGCTTGCGCAAGGAGGTTCCGGGCATGGGGCCTGATCGTTTCTTGGCGCCTGAGTTAGCTGCGGCCGAGGCATTGCTTTACTAGCGGGCCACCTCGCGCGACAATCTGGCGTCCTTTGCTAAGTTGAATCCATGACCAACTTTGAGCACTTTGTGGCCCGTTTGGAGTCTCTGGGATTCACGCTCGAGCGCGGAATGCTAGTTGGCGACGGCCACTTTGCAAACCCGGCCCAAATCGGCGCCCGCTTTGCCACGGCATATCAGCAAATCGATACCTACACCCAGTCTGCGTTTTTTGACGCCGACAAATCCCACCCGGTTTTGGGCACTGTGGAAAGCATCGATGGGCCCGACGGCGCCTACACCGTGACCGCCATCGTGGCAGAATAGAAGCATGACCGCACACACTTCAGTAGCAACTCTGCACACCAACTACGGCGCCATTCGTATCAACTTGTTTGGCCTTCACGCTCCAAAAACCGTGGCCAACTTTGAGGGCCTAGCCACCGGTACCAAAGAGTGGCGCGACCCTCGTAGCGGCGAGACCAAGACCAACACCCCGCTATACAACGGCGTGATCTTCCACCGTATTATCGAGAACTTCATGATCCAGGGTGGCGACCCAACCGGAACCGGAATGGGCGGACCAGGCTACCAGTTCGGAGACGAACCACACGCCGAGCTCAAGTTCGACCAGCCATACAAGCTAGCCATGGCTAACGCAGGCCCGGGCACCAACGGCAGCCAGTTCTTTATTACCACCGCTCCAACCGAGTGGCTCTGGGGCAAGCACACCATTTTTGGTGAGGTAGCCGACGAAGCTAGCCGCAAGGTTGTAGACAAGCTTGGAACCGTGGCCACCGATGGCCGCGACAAGCCTTTAGAGGACGCAATCCTCGAGTCGGTAACCATCGAGGCTGTCGAAGCCTAAGCTTTCGACTCTTAAAAACAAAAGAAACCGCGGTCTCCATGTTCTGCTATCGGCACCCGGATCGTTCTGCTTATGTGCGCTGTCAGCGCTGTGAGCGTTACATCTGCCCCGAATGTCAGACGGAGGCCGCGGTTGGTTTTTTATGCCCCGATGATGCCGGCATCAGCCGTTTTAAACAGGTGGCTGCACCGCTAACACCCGCGCCGGTCCAACGCCTGCTTCGTTCAAATAGACCGGTAGCCACCTACGCCCTCATCGCTGTTTGTGTTTTGGTTTGGGGCTTGCAGCTACTGCTGGGCGACCAATTCACCTACCTGGGTATTTACACGCCTTTCACCACCACCATCGAACCGTGGCGCATGATCACCTCGGCGTTTTTGCACTCCCCAAGTTCGCCGGTTCACATTTTGTTCAATATGTACATGCTCTGGGTATTCGGCCGTGAGCTGGAGCAACTGCTGGGCCGCGGAAAGTTCCTGGCGCTTTACCTGATTTCGGCTTTTGGTGGTTCGGTTTCGGTTCTTCTTTTGGCCTCGCCGGGCACCTACGTTTACGGAGCCTCCGGTGCGATTTACGGCCTGATGGGCGCCTACTTTGTGGTCCTGCGTTCGCTGGGCGCCAACTCGCGAAGCCTGGTTGGCACCATTGCCATCAACCTGATTTTTAGCTTCATGATTCAAGGCATTAGCTGGCAGGCGCACGTTGGTGGGTTGATTACCGGTGCTGCGGTGGCCTGGGTTTATAGTCGAACCCGCGGTCAAACCGACGGCCGCAAGCGGGTGACCCAGGTTGCCATGGTGGTTGGCGCGCTGATTGTGATTACCGCAGTGGGAGTTGCGCGCCTAGGACTTGGGCTTTAGAGAAATTCGGAACCAGCCCAAGTTTGCCGGTGCATGTTGCCGAACCGGCCAAACTAAAAAGGTTTAAGAGTTACTTCCAGCGGGTGGTCATAATGAAGCCCACCATCGCGATTCCAAAGCCAACGGCGATGTTCCAGTTCTGAATGTTGAACGGAGTGCCGGAGCCCAGTGGGAACTGTGCGCTGCTCACGTAGTAAACAATGATCCAAACCAGGCCAAGCACCAAGAAGCCAAGCATCACAGGCGCGTACCACGACGGGTTCGGCTGGTCGGCGTTCTTGCCGGCACCACCGGTCTGGGCGGTTGCTGGCTTGGTGGTCTTCTTGCGCGAGCTGGATTCAGGCATGGAGATATTCTATAGCCAAGAACGCACCCAACCCTTATGGGGATAGGCTTTAAGGGCTATGACCAAGATTCTTGTGCTCGACAACTACGACTCGTTTGTCTATACCCTCAACGGGTACCTTCAGCAATTGGGTGCTAAAACCGAGGTGCTTCGAAACGACGTGGTGTCTGAGGCCCAACTTGGTGAACTGCTCAGCAAATACGATGCCGTCTTGTTGTCTCCCGGGCCGGGTACTCCAGCCGACGCTGGACTCTCGATTCCGGTGGTCAAACTTGCTCTGAAAACCGGCATGTCAGTCTTTGGTGTTTGCCTTGGTCACCAGGCCATCGCCGAGGCAATGGGCGCAACCGTGACCAGTGCTCAAGAACTAATGCACGGCAAGACCAGCTTGGTCAGTCACGATAACTCGCTGGTATACCGCGATGTGCCTCAGCCTTTTACCGCCACCCGCTATCACTCGCTGGCTGTTGTGGATTCCACTGTTCCAGCAGACCTGGTGGTTACCAGTCGTACCGTTGCAAACCCCGATGGCCTCGGTGGCCACGCTGCCAGTGCCGGTGGAGTAATCATGGGATTGCAGCACCGAACCCTGCCTATTTACGGCGTTCAGTTCCACCCGGAATCGGTACTTACCCAGGGCGGCTACCAAATGTTGGGCAACTGGCTAGAGAGCATTGGTTTGATAGGCGCCGCCGAAAAAGCCAAGGGACTCAGCCCACTGGTTCGCTTCTAGGGGTTACAAGCCACCGTCAGAATAATTGTGGAACCTTGCGCGGTAAGACCCGGCAGGATCGACTGGTCCAAAATCACAGTTCCAAGAGTTCCCGTACACGGAGTCGCGCTCTGCACCACAACATTCAGTTGAACGTCTGGCGCCGAAAGCTTAGCAGTTGCGGCAACCTGGTCTAGGTTGCGAACATCGGGAACCAGAACCTGGCCGTTGCTCACGGTTAGATTCACTACTGTTCCGGCTGGCACCTTGGAGCCAACCACCTGATCGGCAGAAATAACCTGACCAAGCGGAATGGTCGCGCTGTTGTTGGTGACGATATTGCCCAGACTCAACTTTGCGTTGGTCAACGCGGTGGTAGCCGCTTCTTCGGTTAGGCCGGTTACATCGGGAACCACAACCTGACCCTTACCCGATGAAACGTAAACCGTGATCAGCTGGTGTTCACCAACCTTGGTCCCGGCAATCGGGTCGGTGCTAATAATCATGTCCACGGGAACCACATCGCTGGCCTGGTAAACCTTGTTCACCGCCAGTTTCTGGTTGATAAGTGTGTTGTAGCCATCGGTGTAGGTCTGGTTAACCACGTTGGCAACTGCGATGCCGCCGCTGGTCGGGTTCACATTGATGGTTGGCAGCGCACCAAGCGATAGGAACCAGATCAGAAGGCCCACCACAACCACGGTCAGACCACTGCCCACACTCCAGAGCACCTTGGGAGACGGAGCCGAACCGCTGCGCCTTGGGCGCACGATGCTCTGACTCGAGGTGAGAGTGTTCATCGCGGCGCTCTGAGCGGTGTTCGGTTCCTCTAGGCCAAGCGCTGCAAACGGGTTTGTGATCAGCGAGGTATCGGCCGAATCGCTGGCTGCCGGTCTTAGCTCGGAAGACTTGACGGCCACCTTTGGGTCGTCGTTCACGTACTCCACCTCACCGCGCACAACGTCTTGCACGCCGGTGAACTGTTCAAAAATTGGTGGGGTGCTGTCAACAGGAACAGCGGGAGCGGACTCCACAGGGTTTGGAGTGATTACCTGGGTGGCGTCGGCTACCAAAGGCTCGGCTGCAACAGGTGGCACCTCGCCGAATGTCGGCTGTTCGCCTCTCAGCAGTGCCTCAAAATCCAAGTCCACCGGGTTAGCCGCCGCCGGAATAACCGTGGTTGCGGTGTCGGCCGAGGGCAATCCCGAGGTTTGGTACTGGCTGGAACCCGTGGCCGCTGCGTATGCGGCACGAAGGTGCTCCTTGAAATCGTCGGCAGTCTGGAACCGGTCGTTACGATCCTTGGCAAGTGCCTGCAGAACCACCGCGTCTAGTTCGCGCGGAATCTGAGGGTTGTGCTCCGATGGCGGAGTCACCGCCTCGGATACATGCTGGTAGGCAACCGACACGGCGGTTTCGCCGCGGAACGGTGGGCGTCCGGCCAGCATTTCGTAAAGCAAAACACCGGTCGAGTAAAGGTCGGTTCGGCCATCCACGCTCTCGCCGCGCGCCTGCTCCGGGCTAAAGTACTGTGCGGTTCCTTGGATGCCAACCGAGTGTGCCTGAGTACTCGAGGAATCCGACATGGCGCGAGCAATGCCAAAGTCCATGACCTTCACGGCTCCGGCCTCGGTGATCATGATATTGGCGCTCTTGATATCGCGGTGAATGATTCCCGAGCGGTGCGAGGTGGAAAGCGCGGTGAGTACCCCATCGGTGTATTCAAGGGCTTCTTCAATAGTTAGGCGGCGTTTGTGCAGCAGGTCGCGAAGAACCACGCCCTTCACGAATTCCATAACAATGTATGGGCGGCGAATCCTGTTGCCGTTGTAGTCAACGCCCTCTTCTTCACCGGCGTCGTAGATTCGCACAATCGTCGGGTGAGCCATCCGAGCCGAAGACTGTGCTTCCTGACGGAAACGCGCCTCAAAGGTGGCGTCGTTGGCCAGGTCGCTTTTGAGCAGCTTAATTGCAACGATGCGACCGAGTCGGGTGTCCACACCCTCGTAGACGTCCGCCATTCCGCCGCGACCAATTAGTTTTCCCAGTTGGTATCGTCCGGCAATCATGCGCTGGTTCTCGGTCAATTTAACTCCGCTGTCTTTGGTGTCTAAAGTCTAACTTTGCAACTACTGGCTTGGGGTGGGGCTGGGGTCCATTTGTTGCACGTAATAGGTCAAGGTCACGATTGTTCCCAACGGCAGGTTGCCCAATGGGTCCGCGTTGTAAACGGTCATCAGGCGTGGGTCGCCGGCCGGAACAGCAATGCCCGCAACGGTGTTGGCCTCTAAGCCCATGGCATTTACCTTGGCTGCCGCAACGTTGACATCAAGGGTGATGATGTCTTGGGTGGTGATTACCACCGATCCGCCGGTTGGAGTTGGGCTAGCGCTTGAGCTTGGGCTGGCACTCTGCGATGGACTTGCCGA
>CAIYOE010000027.1 GCA_903927775.1 uncultured Micrococcales bacterium
CTGAGGCAAACCGCCTAGGGTTTGTTCGCAGCGTAGACAGCGAAGTCGGCGATTTGCGTGCCGCGCTTGCGCTGGGGTTGAACTGGTAGCAGAAACCCCAGTTGAACTGGCAGCTCAAGTGGCAGCTGAACCGAAACCTAGTTCAGAATGAACTGAACGTCGTTGCCCTTCACGCCATTCACTGTGTACTGAATGTGGTAGCTGGCTCCACCGCCGGTAGCCGGAGTTTGGGTGGCATCGCAGCCGGTTGCCGAGGAATGCACTCGCGGCCAGGTTGCTGGTGAGCTGTTCAATGCAACCCCAGCCTTCAACAGGATTCGAAGGTTAGACCCCTGGTCTTTACAGTTGGCCGAATCCCAAATAGTCTCTGGCCCGCTGGTAATCACAACATGCTGGGCAATTGCCCCAACGTTGAAATAGCAATCCTTGCTGCTGGTGTTGGTGATAGTAAACCAATGCTTAGGGTTTACTCCCGAAGCAAAAGTAGTCAGTGGCTGCGAGCCATCGCCGATCACAGTTTGAACCTGTATCCCCGCCGGAAGGCAGGTGGTTGGTTTTCCGTTAGCCGAAGAATGCGTGGCCTGGCTGGAGGATGGATTGACGGCCTTGCCACCAAAAAGACCGCCAAAGAACCCAAAGACTGCCGAGATGACCCAGACAACCAGCCAAACCACGAGGCCAACCACAATCAGAGCAATGATTCTGCGGGCCCAGAACTGGGCCTTGGATGGAGGTTTTGGGGTGAATCTTGGTGCCGACATACTTCAAATGTAACTAGGTAACTAAAGAAGTTTGAGCATTCGTGTGTTACCCAGAGTGTTTTGTTTCACCCGAGCTAGGTCGAGGAACTCGGCGACGCCGTCGTCGGTGGATCGAACCATTTCTTCGAAGGTGTCTTGATCAACCGGGATGTCGCTGATGGCCTCGAAGCCGTGCTTTTCAAAAAACTTGACCTCGAAAGTAAGGCAGAAGACGCGTTTGATGCCGAGCTCTTTGGCTCGTTCTAGCAGCGCTGCCACAATCGCGTGGCCAACTCCCTGCCCTCTAGCGGACTCGGCTACGACTAGTGAGCGAACCTCTGCCAAGTCTTTCCACATTGTGTGCAAGGCGCCTGCACCAACCAGTTTGCCTTTGGCATCCACAGCAACGGTGAACTCCTGAACTTTTTCGTACAGGGCCACCAGATCGTGATGCAGCAGTACGCCAGTTTCTTCTAAGGCAAGGCGAAGCGCCTGGATATGCTTTACATCCGAGGTTCGCGCGGGCCTGATTAGGTAAGGCAACTGGTTCATGCTCTAAATGCTAATGGAGGCCGACCACTGTGTGGTCGACCTCCATTAGCGTTTGGTCTAGGCGCCTACGGACTCGTGGACGCGCGGCTTGTTAGTGAAGACGAACTCTCCGGCTACCAAGTCGACAATCACGTGGCTCGAGGCCAGTGCCTCGCCGTGCAAGATCTTCTCGGATAGCTTGTCCTCGATTTCGCGCTGAACCGCACGACGCAACGGACGAGCACCAAGTGCCGGGTCGAAGCCGATTTCGATCAGCTTGTCCTTGGCCTCGGCGCTTACCTCGATTGTCATGTCGCGGTCTTCTAGGCGGTAAGCAAGGCGCTTTAGGAACAGGTCTACGATCTGGCGTAGCTCATCCTTGCTCAGCTGAGGGAACACGATGGTTTCGTCGACACGGTTTAGGAACTCTGGCTTGAAGTTCTTCTTGAGTTCCTCGTTCACCTTGCCCTTCATCAGGTCGTATTCGTTCTGGCTGTTGCCTTCTAGAGCGAAGCCCATGGTTCCGCGAGCAATGTCGCGGGTTCCAAGGTTGGTGGTCATGATGATCACGGTGTTCTTGAAGTCCACAACGCGACCCTGGCCATCGGTTAGACGACCCTCTTCTAGGATCTGAAGCAGGCTGTTGAAGATGTCCGGGTGAGCCTTTTCGATTTCATCGAAGAGCACAACGCTGAACGGCTTGCGGCGAACCTTCTCGGTTAGCTGGCCGCCCTCCTCAAAGCCAACGAAGCCCGGAGGAGCACCGAATAGTCGGCTCACGGTGTGCTTCTCGCCGTATTCAGACATATCAAGACTGATTAGCGCGCCTTCATCGTCGAACAGGAACTCGGCTAAAGCCTTGGCCAGCTCGGTCTTGCCAACACCGGTCGGTCCGGCAAAGATAAACGAACCAGAAGGACGCTTTGGATCCTTGAGGCCGGCACGCTGGCGGCGAATGGTCTTGGAAAGCGCAGCGATGGCTTCTTCCTGGCCGATAACGCGCTTGTGCAGTTCCTGCTCCATAAAGATGAGTCGAGCAGACTCTTCTTCGGTTAGCTTGAATACTGGGATGCCGGTTGCCTGAGCCAACACCTCGGCAATTAGGCCTTCGTCTACGATTCCCTGTTCGCGAACGTTGCCCTTGCGGTATTCCTTCTCGAGGCGAACGCGCTCGGCGTTCAGAGTCTTCTCTTCGTCGCGCTTGCTAGCAGCAAGTTCGAAGTCCTGGTTCTCGATCGCCTTTTCCTTGTCGACTCGAACCGCAACGATCTTTTCTTCTAGCGAGCGAAGTTCCGGTGGCGAGCTAAGGATCGACAAGCGAACGCGAGCGCCGGCTTCGTCGATTAGGTC
>CAIYOE010000028.1 GCA_903927775.1 uncultured Micrococcales bacterium
AAACGCCTACGACGTTTCAGCCATCCAAGACAAGTGGCTGCCAGTCTGGGATGAGCTGCGCCCATTCGATTCGGCTAAGCCAGGCGACTTGCGCCCAAAGAAGTACGTGCTTGACATGTTCCCTTACCCATCGGGTGACCTACACATGGGTCACGCCGAAGCCTATGCTCTGGGAGACGTAATCGCTCGTTATTGGGTTCAGCGCGGCTTCAACGTGATGCACCCAATCGGCTGGGACAGCTTTGGTTTGCCTGCGGAAAATGCCGCAATCAAGCGTGGTCTAGACCCTAAGGGTTGGACCTACGACAACATCGCTCAGCAAAAATCATCGATGCGCCGTTATGCCTGTTCGTTTGATTGGGATCGCGTTCTGATCACCAGCGACCCGCTGTATTACCGCTGGAACCAGTGGTTGTTCCTGGAGTTTTACAACAAGGGATTGGCTTACCGCAAGAACTCGTTGGTCAACTGGTGTCCAAGTTGCCAAACCGTTTTGGCTAACGAACAAGTCGTTCAGGGTCTGTGTGAGCGTTGTGACAGCGTGGTCACCAAGAAGGCTCTAACCCAGTGGTTCTTCAAGGTAACCGAGTACGCCGACCGCCTACTCGACGACCTAGACACGCTCGAGGGCAACTGGCCTTCCAAGGTGCTTTCCATGCAGCGCAACTGGATTGGCCGTTCCTACGGAGCCGACGTCCAGTTTGTTATCGAGGGCCGCGATGAGCCGGTAACGGTTTACACCACTCGTCCGGACACCCTGCACGGCGCTACCTTCATGGTGGTCGCTGTAGACAGCGCCTTGGCCGCGGAACTCGCCGCCTCGGCAACTGCGGAGGTGCAGGCCGAGTTCGCCAACTACTTAGATTTGGTAAAGCAGAGCAACGACATTGAGCGCCTCGCTACCGATCGCGAAAAGACTGGTGTTCCGCTGGGCCGTTTCGCTATCAACCCGGTGAACGGCGAGCGCATCCCAATCTGGGCGGCCGACTACGTCCTTGCCGACTACGGCCACGGAGCCATCATGGCGGTGCCGGCCCACGACCAGCGCGATTTCGACTTTGCACAAACCTTCGACCTACCAATTCGCCAGGTTCTGAAAGACCCAAACATCGATGGCGACACCGTTCTGCCTTACATCGGTGAAGGAATCATGGTCAACTCGGGTGAGTTGGACGGCCTGGCTAAAACCGAGGCAATCGCCAAAATCATCGACGTGCTTTCGGCTAGAGGAACCGGCAAGTCTGCCAAGAACTTCCGTCTGCGCGACTGGCTGATCAGCCGCCAGCGTTACTGGGGAACCCCGATTCCTATCATTCACTGCGTGGACTGCGGAGAGGTTCCGGTTCCGGCGGACCAACTGCCGGTTCAGCTGCCTTCGGCAGAGGGACTAGACCTGTCTCCAAAGGGAACTTCGCCTCTTGGTGGGGCATCGGAGTGGGTCAACGTTAGTTGTCCAAAGTGTGGCAAGGCCGCGCTGCGCGACACCGACACCATGGATACTTTTGTTGATTCCTCCTGGTATTTCCTGCGGTTCCTTTCGCCAAAGAGCACCGAATTCGCCTTTGATCCTCAGGCTGCCAAGGACTGGGCTCCGGTCGACCAGTACGTTGGTGGCGTAACCCACGCGATTTTGCACCTGCTCTACGCCCGTTTCTTCACCAAGGTGCTGCACGACCTGGGTCACGTGGACTTTGAGGAACCGTTTACCCGCCTGCTAAATCAGGGCATGGTCTTGATGAATGGCTCCGCCATGAGCAAGTCGCGTGGCAATCTGGTTCGACTAAGCGACCAGCTTGACGAGCACGGTGTTGACGCCGTTCGCCTAACCATGGCATTCGCTGGCCCACCAGAAGATGACATCGACTGGGCAGACGTGTCGCCTGCCGGTTCTGCAAAGTTCTTGGCCCGCGCCTGGCGTTTGGCCAACGATGTCACCAGCGACATTTCGGTAGACGTAACCACGGGCGACAAAGCCGTTCGTAAGGCAACCCACGCGTTCCTCAAGGAATTCGGTTCGAACATTGAGTCGTTCAAGTTCAACGTTGGCGTGGCCAAGATCATGGAACTGGTCAATGTTTTGCGTAAGGCAATCGATTCGGGTGTTGGTCCTGCCGACCCAGCTGTGCGCGAGGGCGCTCAAGAGGTAGCCAAAGCACTTAGCCTGTTCGCTCCTTATACGGCAGAGGACATGTGGTCGCTTCTTGGGCATCCGGCTGGCGTGGCATTGGCAGAGTTTGCAACCCTGGATGAAAGCCTTTTGGTGGAAAGCAGTATCACCGCGATTGTTCAGGTGGATGGCAAGCTTCGTGACAAGTTCGACGTAGCGATTGATATCAGCGCCGAAGACCTTCAGGCTCAAGCCATGGCATCGGCAGCGGTGCTGCGTGCAATCGGTGATAAAGAAATCGCCACAGTTATTGTTCGAGCTCCAAAGCTTGTGAACATTGCGACCAAATAGCTAGTTCTCAACAGCATAGCTTCAGGCGCGAATCCAGCTGGGTTAGCGCCTTTAGTTTTTAGGTTGTGAAACTCATCCAGGACCTGCTGCAACGATACTGGCAACCGCTGGATGCCGGGTTTCGCAAGTTTTTGGTTTTTCTAATCGGTGCGCTGGTTGTGGTGATTATTGCCTTGGCATCGCTGAACCAACCCAGCGCACAAGTGGTGCCCAGCCAGGGCTGGCAAGCGCTGCCCTCGTCACCGAAACCGGCCGGTTTGGCTCCAACGCTGGTAGAAAAACTATTAGTGCACGTGGTTGGAGCCGTTAAGGATCCCGGCGTATATCAGGTTCTGAGCGGCGCCAGAGTCATGGATGCCGTTTTCGCCGCAGGCGGTTTTCTGACAAACGCCGATCAGGCCAGCATCAATTTGGCGCGGCCATTGAATGACGGCGAGCAAGTAATCGTTCTGGCTTTGGGCCAATCCGATAGCCAAACCGGATCAGGAAAGCCTGCTTTGATAAATCCAAATAATGCCAGCGCTGCCGAACTCGACAGCCTTCCCGGTATCGGTCCCACATTGGCGGCCAGAATTATTGATTATCGAAACAGCAATGGGGGATTCAACTCGATTTCAGACCTCGCCAAGGTTGCTGGAATCGGTCCGAATCTATTGGCCAAGATCAAGTCGTTGGTTACTTTCTAATGCCACTTTTGCTCGCACTAATTACCTGGGCCAGCATCGCTCTCTGGGCAGTCCTGTCCATCTGGTGGATCTGGATTCCTCCATTGGCTGCAGTCATAATTTGGCAACTCAAGTTTCGACCCAGCTTTGGCCAGGTCTTGGCGGCGGTTTCTCTCCCCGTAGTTGTTATCTTGGTGGCTACCGCCCAACTCAAAAGCAACCCAACAATTGCAAAAACTGCGCAGGGATTCAGCCAGACCAACCTGCTTATCAATGTTCAAAAGCAAAGCACGGGAATGTTCAAGGCTCAAATTGTGCGGCCTCTGCAACTGAAAAGCTCTGGACTTTTGGCGATCCCCGCGTCTATGAAGCAACGCGCCTGTTCTCAACAGGTATGGCGGGGAAAGTTTCTGGTAACTCCGCCTGGGAGCAAATCTGTGCCATTGGCTCAGTTCCTATTGCGACCGATAGGTCATGCCAAAGTAAGTTGTAGTACAAACCTAGAAGCTTGGTTCGAGAATCTAGGCGGGTCTGCGCGTGCACGAATTCGTGGGTCGTGCCTAGGAGTCAGTCCAGCCGCCAGAGGGTTGGTGCTTGGAATCACCGATGGTGACACCTCGCTGCTTCCTTTGGATGTTCAGGATCAGTTCAAGGCTTTATCTCTGACTCATTTAAATGCTGTCTCGGGCACCAACTGTTCGATAGTGGTAGGGCTGTTCCTCGCTCTTCTAATTCGGTTTGGTGCATCGAGGCGACTCAGGGTCGCCGGAGCCGGCTTTGGTTTGTGCTTGTATTTGGTTCTGGTCGGAAACCAACCTAGCGTTTTGCGAGCCGCAATCATGGGTGTGGTTGTGCTGTTGGGGCTGGCAAAAGGTGCCCGCTTTCCGGCTCGTAACGCCTTAGCTATTGCAGTGCTGACCCTTTTACTTTGGAACCCAAGTTATGCGTTGGATTATGGATTCGCCTTATCTGTTTTCGCTACTTTGGGAGTGCTCGAGCTAGCTCCTCGCTTGGCTAAAGCGTTTGAAAACCGACTCCCTCAGTGGCTCAGTTTGGTTTTGAGTGTTGCTCTAGCAGCTCAGTTGGCTTGTTTGCCGATTTTAGTTTTGTTGCAACCGAAGATGGGTTTATTGGGGGTGGTCGCAAACATCCTGGCCGAGCCGGTAGTCCCGTTTATCACAGTTCTTGGGGTTGTCGGAGCTATAGCAACAACCATCGGAGCCGCAGCGCCGGCGGGTTGGATTTTCTGGGCGGCATCGGCACCAGCTCAGTACCTCATCGCCTTAGCCAAATCACTTTCGGAGCCGGGATTCTATTTTGACTTTCCCCTAGGTTTAGGGGGAGTGGTCTTGGCAACGGCGTTGCTGGTGTCGGTAATCGCGATTACCAGCAATCGAAAGCCAATTAAAGCCGCAGGATCTGTGGTGTTGGTTATCGCTGTGTTGCTTTCGGCGGTGACCTTGCTACGTGGAGCGATAAAAGCACATTCCTTTGCCTCCGGAGATTGGTTCTACGTGGCCTGCGATGTTGGCCAAGGAGACGGCACAGTGATTCGCTCTGGCAGCCACGTTGCGGTCATCGATGTCGGTCGCGACCCGAAACCCATCGATGAATGCTTGAAGCGGCTAGGAGTCACGCACATTGAACTGCTGGTACTCACGCACTTCGACATGGATCACGTGGGCGGTGTCGCCGGTGCGATAACAGGCAGGAAGGTCGATTCGGCCATGCTGACTAGCTTTGTGGATGATCGACCTGGGGCAATTGCTACCCAGCAAACTATCGAACAAGCCGGTATTCCAGTCGCACATGCCGAAAAAGGCATGGTTGGCACGCTGGGTGGCTTCGGCTGGCTGGTGCTTTCACCCCACCACGCAGGTCAGGATTCGGAGGACTCAAATGATGGCAGCATCACAATGTATTGGGCAAATAGGTCAGTCAGAATAATCACCATGGCAGACCTGCCCGCCAAAGGTCAGATGCGATTGGCGGAGGAACGCTCTGAATGGTGGCAGCCGGCAATGCAAAAGCTTCCTCTGATTCTCAAAGTTAGCCACCACGGAAGCGCAGACCAGTTTCCTGAATTCATTCAGTGGCTTCATCCCTTGGTGGCTACGATTTCGGTTGGACTTGGAAACAGTTACGGACACCCCACGGCTTTCACGCTTGACCTTCTAACGGCGTGCAGCAACCTTGTGCTTAGAACAGATCAACTCGGGTCAATATCGCTGAGCTTTGACTCTGAAGGACATCTCACCTGGGGCTCCTCGGGGAGCGGTTAGTTTAGGCTGGACGAGTGGGTAAAGCGAAGCAGGTCGGTTGGAACAACGAGGTTGTTTCGCCAGTGATTCTGGTATCTGGGACCCAAGATTTCTTGGCTTCACGTTTCATCCGCCGTCATCGTGATTATCGAAAAAGCCAAAACCCACAGATTGAAATAACCCGCATTGATGGCTCTAACTATGCCTCGGGAGAGTTGCTTTCCCTAACCGCTCCATCGCTATTTGGAGAACCGCGCTTGGTCATCATCGATGCCGTGGAAAGATGCACCGATGCACTTATCGAAGACGGTTTGGATTACCTGAGCGACCCCACCGATGAGACAGTGGTCCTGTTTCGGCACGCCGGGGGTGTTCGAGGTAAGAAACTCCTTGATGCGCTGAAGAATTCGGATTTGGTGACCGAGGTCGCCTGCCTTGAACTCAAAAAAGATGCCGAAAGGTTAGCCTTCGCGACCGCCGAGTTTGCCGCAGCAAACAAAAAGATAACTCACGCGGCCCTGCGGTCTCTCTGCGAGGCGTTTGCCGAAGACCTTGCGGAACTTGCCGCCGCTTGCGAGCAACTTTGCCAAGACGTGACCACCGAAATCACGCCTGAAATTGTAGATAAGTACTATTCCGGTCGCGTAGAAACCAGCTCATATAAGGTGGCCGACGCGGCAATCGCTGGGAACGCTGGCCTGGCCCTAACTCTGTTGAGGCACGCACTTTCTTCGGGTATAGACCCAGTGCCCATGGTTCACGCCATTGCGAGCAAGATACGCATTCTGGCCAAACTGCACAACAACAAAAACGTCTCCGCAGCCCAGTTAGGTGCGCCACCCTGGGCGGTAGAAAATGCACGCAAGGATTCAGCCACCTGGACCAGCGATGGGTTGGCCGCAGTAGTCCAAGAGCTCGCGGTCTGTGATGCCGCGGCTAAGGGAGCGGAACGCGACGCTGGTTTTGCCCTGGAGCGCCTGCTTTTATTGATAGCTGCCAAGGGAAAAACCAGTGCCTAGAAAATCCAATATTTGGGCATTGGCTTCGGTTGTGCTCATCACCATCTTGTTGCGACCACCGGTTGCTGCAATCGGTCCGATTCTCACCAACCTGGAATCGAGTCTTGGGATAAACCAATCTCAGGCTGGGCTGCTGGCATCGTTGCCAGTGCTGTGCTTTGGTTTTGGCGCGTTTGCAGGACCTTGGCTAGTGAAGCGCTTTGGTCTAACCAATGGCTTCACTTTGATTCTGGTCGTGATATTGACCACGCTGGTTCTAAGAGTCTGGTTCGGGTTTGTTCCGCTCTTGTTGCTCACGCTGGTTTTGGCTTTGGCGATCGCCGTTTCGAACGTTTTGTTTCCAACGCTTATCCGCGCAGAGTTCCCCACTCGGATTGCGGGAATGACGGCCCTGTACACCGCACTGCTCGCTTTATTTGCCAGCGTTGCAGCAAGTGCTTCGGTTCCATTATTGAAGGCAACTGGCGATTGGCGTTTAGCGCTGATTGTTTGGGCGATTCCCGCCTTGCTTGCGCTTGTTGTTTGGTACTTAAACACCAAAACTAACAAGTTGACCTCGGAACCCGAGGTGGCGGTCACCACAAGCGATCGGCATGTGTGGGTTCACCCGATTACCTGGTCACTTGTGGGATTTTTTGGTTTTCAATCGCTCAACTTTTACGCGGTACTCAACTGGCTGCCAGCTATATTGCAGTCCAAGGGCTTTGATCAAACGAGTGCGGGAGCGCTGTTAGGCCTCACCACAATTGTGGGAATCCCCACCGGGCTTGTAGTTACGGCAAACCTAAAGCGATTCAAGTCTCTGTCTGCGCTAGTTTTTTCAGTCAGTTTGATTACTGCTCTGGGATTGGGGCTTTTAGCCTTTAGTGGCGCAGTTGCCATTGCCGGATGTGTCCTTGCCGGAATAGGTCTGGCAAGTAGTTTTCCCATCTCACTTGCCCTAGTAGCCATGAAGGCAAACACCAAGGATCAAACCACTCTGCTGTCTGCGGTGGTGCAAGGGTTTGGCTATTTAGTTGCAGCACTGGGTACCTATTTCATCGGTCTTACTTTTGAATTAACCGGGACTTGGTTGCTAGGGGTCGTGACCTTGACCGTTATTGCCGTTGCCCAGGCGTTTATTGGGCTGTTTGCCGGATCCGAGCGCCGCCTCTAGTTGATTTAGGCGTCTAGCCTGCGGCGGCGTTGGGGCCTGACCGGTTTTGAGGCTCTACCGCTAAACAAAAGCACAAACCGAAAAAAAAGACCGCCGCAATCGCGACGGTCTTTTTCTAAATCTTGGATTTACAGGGCGCTTGCCTGCTTGGCGATGGCCGACTTCTTGTTAGCTGCGTTGTTCGAGTGGATTACACCCTTTGAAACAGCCTTGTCTAGCTTCTTGCCAGCGAATGCAACTGCAACAGCTGCCTTGTCCTTGTCGCCCGAAGCGATTGCCTCGCGGGCAGCGCGAACAGCGGTACGAAGCTCGCTCTTAACAGCCTTGTTGCGCTCCTGAGCCTTTAGGTTGGTGCCAATGCGCTTGATCTGCGACTTGATGTTTGCCATGTTTCACTTTCTGAATTTGCCACGCCAAACAGCGTGACTTGAAAAGATTGTTGGGCTTTGGTGGAGACACACACCTCATACCGAACCTCAACTTTAGCAGTATTGCTAGTTTCGGGCAAGTAAATAGGGGTGTTTTGCATTGATTATCAAGGTCGTCGGTCTGAAACAAGCCTTATAGGTGGGTGGGTATGGCAAAATATAGGAACTGCCATCGCAGTCATCAAGGTTTCCAATCGTCAGAGGTACTCGTTGTCGCCACGCGCCACCACCAGGCTCGAACCAGCCAAAACTAATCCAGAGCTGATTCGTAACTTCTGCATCATCGCTCACATCGACCACGGCAAGAGCACCCTGGCCGACCGCATGTTGCAGTTGACGGGTGTGGTTGAGGCCCGCGAAATGCGTGCCCAATACCTCGACCGCATGGATATCGAGCGCGAACGCGGCATCACCATTAAGAGCCAGGCCGTTCGTATGCCGTGGCAGCTGGATGGCAAGACTTACGCGCTGAATATGATCGACACTCCGGGTCACGTTGACTTTACCTACGAGGTTTCTCGTTCGCTAGCGGCTTGTGAGGGTGCAATTCTTCTAGTGGATGCCGCTCAGGGCATCGAGGCTCAGACCCTTGCCAATCTTTACCTGGCCATGGAAAACGATCTGACCATCATCCCTGTTTTGAACAAGATCGACTTACCGGCCGCTCAGCCCGAGAAATACGCCGAGGAAATCTCGGAACTGATCGGTTGCGATCCCGAGAGCATTCTCAAGGTCTCCGGCAAGACCGGCTTTGGCGTTGAGGAACTACTGGACCACGTGGTTCGTACTCTTCCCGCTCCAAAGGGCGACCCGAATGCGCCCGCACGCGCCATGATTTTTGACTCGGTTTACGACTCGTACCGCGGTGTAATCACCTACGTTCGTATGGTCGACGGCCACCTGGCGGCGCGCGAAAAGATTCAGATGATGAGCACCAAGGCCGTTCACGAACTGCTCGAGATCGGTGTTTCCTCGCCAGAACCGGAGCCAACCAAGGGTCTGGGCGTTGGTGAGGTGGGCTACCTAATCACCGGTGTAAAGGATGTTCGCCAGAGCAAGGTTGGCGACACCATTACCTTGAACGCCAAGCCGGCAGCAGAGGCGCTTACTGGCTACAGCGAACCGCTTCCTATGGTTTACTCGGGCCTTTACCCGATAGACGGCAGCGACTACCCGAACCTTCGTGAGGCGCTAGACAAGCTCAAGCTCTCCGATGCGGCCTTGGTGTATGAACCAGAGACTTCGGTGGCTCTGGGATTCGGTTTCCGCGTAGGCTTCCTTGGCCTTCTGCACCTAGAGATCGTTACCGAACGCCTAGAGCGCGAGTTCAACCTTGACCTGATTGCAACGGCGCCATCGGTGGTTTACGAAGTCACCATGGATGACAAGCAGGAAATCACTGTAACCAACCCGAGCGAGTT